>NZ_JBLKSS010000104.1:0-8315 GCF_047607725.1 Sodalis sp. (in: enterobacteria)
TGGAGCCGGAAGCGTATCTGCGCCATGTGCTGGCGATTATCGCGGATCATCCCATCAACAAAATCAAAGAGCTCCTGCCGTGGAACCTCACCATCCCTGCTGAATAACTGTCAATACGGCGCTGGGCGTACGCTTACGTCTATAGCGCGTTGGGATGCGCATGAAGTCGCCATCGCCCATCACGCGATCCCCGCGCTCAAATGGCCGCCGATGACCATGACGTTCGCGTTGCCCGACGCGCTGGCGGCCAAGCCGCTCGCCACAGGCACGGCGGTGAATTTCAGCTTCCGCTTACAAGACGGCAACTATACCGTCACCGCTATTCAGCCCGTCCAGCCTTAAACGAGGAATATCATGCTGTTACCGTGCCGTTATTCGCCGGCATGGCTGGTCCTCGCGCTCCTTTTCTCCACGGCCGTCGACGCCGAAGAGATGGGACTGGCGGAGTCACTGGCCCGAGCCGAACGCTACTCGGCGGATTTATCCGCCACCGTTTACCAACGTCAGGAGCTGGAAAACCAGGCCGACACCGCCAATCAGCTGCCGGATCCGCAGCTTAAGTTCGGCATTGAAAATGTCCCGGTGGGCGGCAGTAACGATCGCCGCTTCAGCCGGGAAGGGATGACCATGAAGCGCGTGGGCATCATGCAGGAGTATATCAGTCAGACCAAACGTGACCGCAAAGCGGACGCCATCCGCGCCGAAGCGGACGCCGTCTCGGCAAACTATCAGCGTCTGCGCGCGCAGCTCCAGCGGGATACCGCGCAAGCCTGGCTGGATCTGGCGCTATCGCAGCGCGCCGTGGACAGCGCCGGGCGGCTGGCTGCTGAGAGCGAACAGCAAATCGGTGTACGGCGTGCCGGCGTCGCGGCCGGCGCCAATGCGGCCGCGGTGCTGGACGCGCGCCGGGATGTGGCGCTGGCCCAGGCGCGTCTCACACAGTTAACCGGCGTCGCACAAGTGCAACCTACGGGCGTGCTGCCACGCTTTGAGCACCTACCGGCGGATGTGGCCGTGCTCACTCAGGGTATCTCGCAGCACCCGGAAATTCTGCAGGCGCGTCGGGTGGCGGACGTCGCGCAGGCCCGCTCGGCCCAATCGGCCGTCGCCACACTGCCCGATGTCGGCGTGGAGGTGTACTACGGCCAGCGCGCCAGCGGCTATGACGATATGGCCGGCATCATGTTCACGGTCGATTTGCCGCTATTTCAGTCACAGAGCCAGGATAAGGATCACGCGGCCGATCGGGTGCGCACCTTTGAAGCGAACGACCGGCTGGCGCTCGCCATTCGCGATCATACCGTGCAATTACAGGCGCTAGTCGCCCGCTATGAGGCATCCCAAAGCCGCTGGCGGTGGCAAACACAGGAGGTCTTGCCATTGAAGCGCCAGCGCATCGCGCTAGTCCAGGCGCAATATCGCAGCGGTACCGCCGGGCTGGGTGAGCTGCTTGAGGCACGCCAGGCGCTATTGAGCAGCGAGCTGGAGGAAAGCCGCGCCGCCAGACAACTGGCCCAGGACTGGGCCGCTATCCGCTATCTGATCCCCGCGGAGAATAGGCTATGAGCCTCTCTGTTACCGGCCGTACCGGCGTCATCGCGCTGGCGATCACCGGGTTGATTGCGGCGTTCGCCGCCGGCTATGCGCTGCATCCAGCCGCGCCGAAGCAGGTCGTCACGACGCAAGACGCGCACCCTGACGCCCATCGCAAAGTGCTGTATTGGTACGATCCCATGGTGCCCGGCCAGCGTTTCGACAAGCCCGGCAAATCACCGTTTATGGATATGCCGCTGACGCCCCGCTATGCCGACCAGACGCCGGATGACGGCGGGATAACCCTCAGCGCCCGCCAACAGCAAAACCTGGGCGTGGCGGTCGCGACGGTTCAGAAAAGCACGCTGTCGCGGGACCTGGACGCCTTCGGTACCGTCAATATCGACGATCGCGGCCTTCGCGTTATTCCGGCGCGGGCCGGCGGGCTGGTGGATAAATTATACGTGCGCGCCGAACAGCAGCACGTTACGCAGAATCAGCCGCTGGCGCGGCTGTGGATCCCCAAATGGAATGCCGCTCAACAGGAATATCTGGCGATAAGGCAATTGGGGGACCGCGCATTGACGGCCGCCGCGCGCCAGAAACTGCAATTGCTATTCATGCCGGAGGAGGTCATCCGCACGGTTGAGCGAAGCGGGCAACCGCAGACCCGCATCACCCTGCGCGCGCCGGCAAGCGGCTTTATCAGCCAATTGTCGGTCCGTGAGGGTAGCCAGGTCACCGCTACGCCGCCGTTGTTTGAGCTGGCATCGCTGGATCCCTTGTGGTTAGTGGCCGATTTCCCGCAGGCGCAGGCCGGCGCCGTGGCGGCGGGGGATGACATTGTCGCCACCACCGCGCGCTGGCCGGACATGCGTTTTCACGGGCGTGTCGAAGAGTTGCTACCGGTCGTGGATAACAGCACCCGCACCTACCGGGCGCGTATCGCCATCGATAATCATGACGCCCGCCTGCAGCCGGGCATGTACATGCGGGTACAGCGGGCCGACGGCGGCGGCACAGGTGAAACGGTGCTGACGATTCCCCAGGACGCGTTACTGCAGACCGGCAGCCGCAATACCGTGCTGCTGGCCGAGGGTGACGGCTGTTTCCGGCCGGTTGAGGTCACCGCCGGGCGCAGTTTGGGCGACCGGGTTGAAATCGTCAAAGGGCTGCACGATGGGGATAAGGCCGCCGCCGCCGGGCAATTCCTCATCGACTCCGAGGCCAGCCTGCGCGGCGCACTTCCGCAGTTGGCTGGCGCGCCGGCCGATAGCCAGGGCGCCTCGCCGCATATGCCGGCGACGCCATCAGGCAATACCGACGCCGGCGGCGCATCGGCACCGCTACAGGCTAACCATGATGCCGGCAGCCACGATGCCTCGCCGCAAACCTATCGGGGAGAAGGGACGCTGAAAGCCCGTCACGACCGGCGGGTGACCCTGGTCCACGGCGCCATCGCGGCGCTGGGCTGGCCGGCGATGAGCATGGATTTCACGCTGCCCGAGAGCGGTTTGCAGCCGGAGGTCAACATCGGTAGCCGGGTGCAATTCGCCTTCATCCTGAACGACAGCGGCGCGCAACTTACCGACATCGTACCGGTAAGGGGCGACCAATGATCGCTTACATCATTCGCTGGTCGCTGCGCAACCGCCTGCTTGTCATCTTGGCGGCGCTGCTGCTGGCGGCCTGGGGCATTTGGTCTCTACAACGTACGCCGGTGGACGCGCTGCCGGATCTGTCCTATGTCCAGGTCATCGTTCGGGTCAACTATCCCGGCAAAGCGCCGCAGGTCGTGGAGGATCAGGTCACCTGGCCTCTGACGACCACGATGCTGTCGGTTCCCGGCGCGACCACCGTGCGCGGCTTCTCCATGTACGGCGATGCTTATATCTATGTACTGTTCGCCGATGGCACCGATCCCTACTGGGCGCGCTCGCGGGTGCTGGAATACCTGAGCCAGACGCAAGCGACGCTGCCGGCGGAGGCCCGCGCCGGCCTGGGTCCGGACGCAACCGGCGTCGGCTGGGTTTATGAGTACGCGCTGGTGGATCGCAGCGGCCGGCATAATCTGGCGGAGCTGCGGGCGTTGCAGGATTGGGTCCTTAAGTTTGAGTTGAAAACCGTGCCCAACGTGGCGGAAGTCGCGAGCCTCGGCGGCATGGTGCGGCAATACCAGTTGGTGTTGCAGCCGGACAAAATGCGCGCATTGAATATCAGCCATCAGCAAATCATCGAAGCGGTACAACAGGCCAACCAGGAAGGCGGCGGCTCGGTGCTGGAGATGAGCGAAGCCGAATATATGGTGCGCACCGCCGGCTATCTAAAAACGCTGGCGGATTTCAACCACATTGTCATCGATGCCCGCGGCGGCGTGCCGATATTGTTGTCCGATGTGGCGCAGGTCCGTCTCGGGCCGGAGATGCGACGCGGCGTGGCGGAACTGAACGGAGAAGGAGAAGTCGCCGGCAGGATCGTCATTATGCGCTGCGGTAAAAATGCGCTGGATACAATCAACGGCGTCAAAAACAAGCTGGCGGACATCCGCCGCAGTCTGCCGCCGGGCGTAGAAATTGTGCCGGTTTACGACCGTTCCCACTTGATTGAACAGGCAATTGATTCGTTATCCCATAAACTGCTCGAAGAGTTTATCGTCGTGGCGCTGGTGTGCAGCCTGTTTTTATTCCACTTCCGCTCCGCGCTGGTGGCGATAATCACCCTGCCGCTCGGCATACTGGGCGCCTTCATCGTCATGCACTATCAGGGGATTAACGCCAATATCATGTCGCTCGGCGGTATCGCTATCGCCATCGGCGCCATGGTCGACGCCGCCATCGTGACGATAGAGAACATGCACAAGGTGCTGGAGCAATGGCGCCATAACCATCCCGGCAAGACGCCGTCAAACGAGGACTATTGGCACATTTCCGCCCGCGCCGCCACCGAAGTGGGGCCGGCACTATTCTGTAGCCTGCTGATCATCACTTTATCTTTCATTCCGGTTTTCTCGTTGGAGGCGCAGGAAGGCCGGATGTTCAGCCCGCTGGCGTTCACCAAGACCTACTCCATGGCGATCGCCGCCGGCCTGGGGATTACGCTGGTGCCGGTGCTGATGGGGTACTTTATCCACGGCCGCATTCCGGACGAGAGGGCCAATCCCCTTAACCGTTGGCTGATTGCGCTGTATCGCACCGTGCTGGATTTGGCGCTGGCCTGGCCTTGGGCCACGCTCGGTCTGTCGCTGGCGCTGTTGTTGGTTACCCTTTATCCCCTCAGCCGGCTGGGCAGCGAGTTCATGCCGCCGCTAGACGAAGGGGATTTGCTGTACATGCCCTCGACCCTACCCGGTATCTCGGCGCGCGAAGCCGCTCGGCTACTGCAGCAAACCAACCGGCTTATCAAGACCGTACCGGAAGTGGAGACGGTATTCGGCAAAGCGGGCCGGGCGGATACCACGACGGATCCGGCGCCGCTGACCATGCTGGAAACCACAATTTATTTCAAACCCAAACAGCAGTGGCGACCGGGAATGACCATGGATAAATTGGTGCGCGAGCTGGATAACGCCGTCTCCCTGCCCGGCATTGCCAATGTGTGGGTACCGCCCATCCGCAACCGGCTGGACATGTTGGCCACCGGCATCAAGAGTCCGGTCGGCATCAAGGTCAATGGCAATAACATTGACCAGATTGAAGAGGTCGCTCAGCAAATCGAACGGGTGGTGCGACAGGTGCCGGGCGTCACGTCGGCGCTGGCGGAGCGTCTGAAAGGCGGACGCTATATCGATGTGGATATCGACCGGGTGCGCGCCGCGCGCTATGGCGTAACGGTGCAGGCGCTGCAGTCCCTGGTCGCCGCGGTCGTCGGCGGGGAGAACATCGGCCAAACTATCGAGGGGCGCGAACGTTATTCCATTAATGCGCGCTATCCGCGCGAGCTGCGGGATTCGGTACAAAAACTGCGCGATCTGCGGGATTCGGTACAAAAACTGCGCGATCTGCCCGTTATCACCGCGGCCGGCGCGCAGATCACGCTGGGGGATTTGGCCTCCATCCGCGTTAATGACGGGCCACCGATGCTGAAAAGCGAGAATGCCAGGCTGTCGAACTGGATTTATGTGGATCTGCGCGGCCGGAATTTAAAATCGGCCGTCGAGGAGATGCAGCGCGCGGTGACGCAACAGGTCAAGCTGCCACAGGGGGTGTCGCTCAGCTGGTCCGGGCAGTTCGAATATCTCGAGCGCGCCAGCGCCAAGCTGAAAATCGTGCTGCCTTTCACACTGGCGATTATCTTTGTTCTACTGTATGTCACCTTTAGCCGGGTGCGCGATGCGCTGTTTATCATGGGCACGTTGCCGTTTGCGTTGATTGGCGGCGTCTGGCTGCTTTATTTGCTGCACTACAATTTGTCGGTGGCGGCCGCGGTGGGCTTTATCGCGTTGGCGGGCGTTGCGGCGGAATTCGGCGTGATTATGGTGCTGTATCTTAACCACGCGCTGGTCAAGCACCGCGCCGAACATGGTCAGTTGGACGAACGGGCGTTGCTGGCGGCCATTCGAGAGGGCGCGGTGCTGCGCGTGCGGCCGAAAGTCATGACCGTTGCGACCATTATGGCCGGCCTGCTGCCGATCATGTGGGTCGGCGGCGTCGGCTCGGAGGTGATGCAGCGCATTGCCGCGCCGATGGTCGGCGGGATGGTCAGCGCACCGCTGCTGTCGATGCTGGTCATTCCGGCGCTGTACAAGCTGCTGCACCGCCGCAGCTGATGGCGTCAACGCGCCTTTGTCAATCCGCGGGTTTTTCCAAGCCGCCTTGACCACGTGGGTCACCTTGGCGCCTTATTGCTGGTCCAACAAAAACGGCCTGATGTCATTAACATCGGGCCGTTTTGGTCTCTGCTTCACACCGAAATCACCCGTCCCAATAGCGCCATGGGGCGCTGGTTGGGAAGACCCGCGGTCGACGCGCGAAAATCAGTCCTTGGTTGCCAACATCTCTTTCTCATACGCCAGCGCCTGCACGCTGTCGTACTGATTTTCCCATTTGGCGATCACCAGCACCGCCAGCGCATTCCCCACAACGTTAAGCGCGGTACGCGCCATATCCAGGATACGGTCGACGCCGGCGATAAACGCCAGCCCCTCCAGCGGTATGCCCACGCTGCCAAGCGTCGCCAGCAGCACCACAAAGGACACTCCCGGTACGCCCGCGATCCCCTTGGAGGTGACCATCAGCGTCAGCACCAGCACCACCTCCTGGCCCAGGGACAGCTCAATGCCATACAGCTGCGCGCTGAAAATGGCGGCGATACTCTGATACAGCGTCGACCCGTCCAGATTGAACGAATACCCGGTCGGCACCACGAAGCCGGTAATCGCCGCCGGTGCGCCGTACGCCTCCATTTTTTCAATAATGCGCGGCAACACGCTTTCTGAACTGGCGGTGGAGAAGGCAAGAATCAGCTCTTCCTTCAAAATGCAGATAAGCGTCCAGATACGCAACCGGCAGAGCCGCGCCACGGCCCCCAGCACCACCAGCGCAAAAAAGATAATGGCGCCGTACACCAGCAACACCAGCTTGGCCAGCGGCAGCAGCGAGGCGAAACCGAAGGTCGCCACGGTGACCGAAATCAGCGCAAAAACCCCCACCGGCGCATAGCGCATCACCATATGCGTGACATTGAACATCGTCTCCGCGACCGCGTTGAACACATTTAACAGCGGCGACCGGGTATTTTCCGGCAAAGAGGCCAGGCCGAGGCCGAACAAGACGGAGAAGAAAATGATCGGCAACATGTCGCCCTTGGCCATCGAGGCGAAAATATTCGCCGGGATGAGCGACAAAATGGTCCCGACCAGACTATGGCCGCTGGACTGCACTGCAACGGTGGTTTGCTCATATTTTGAGATATCCACCACCGCCAGCGTCGACATATCAATCCCGTGGCCGGGATGAAAGACATTGGCCAGGGTAATTCCCAGAATAATCGCCAGTGTCGTGATTATCTCGAAATACAGGATGGTTTTAAATCCGATTCTGCCGAGCTTTTTGGAATCGCCAATACCGGCAATGCCGACAACCAGCGTGGCGACCACGATGGGCACCACGATCATTTTGATCATGCGGATGAAAATATCCCCGGCCGGCGAAAGAATATTGGCAATCATCCAATCGCGTAATTCTCCCTGCTTATGGAGTACCGCACCCAGCAGGATACCCAGGATCAAAGCAACGAAAATTTGCCAGGCGAGCGTTATTTTTAACTTTTTCATAACAATAGTGCTTTCCATAGTAGACCCCACCGTGACGGACACCTGTCCATCTCCGTCACCGGCTTCACTTATTCACCTCTTATGATCATGTGAAGCGGTGGCGCTTTAAAAAGTTGGTATAAATCGAAAATCTCAAAAACGCCGAGCACGCGAGGTGTCTGCTTAAGACTTGATTTATAAGAGATTTCGACAATTTTTTCGGTTATTCCACGTATTTTACAGGAGATTAACTTTAACTCTTTGTTATTAAAGGGTTAAGTAATAGAAAGCGCGCTGAAATTTCTGCCATCAGAAGCGCTACCCGCCTTTATATACGCTTTTTAAACAGAATAAAATGATAAATATCGCTGAAAAGGGTCTGAGAGGGCCATTTGCAGATTCCGACGTATCCGATCATCTGTTCCGGCGACATCCGATCAGTTATTCCGATATTTTCCGATCACCCATTCCAGTGATATTCGATCACGTGTTCGCTCATCTTCTGACTCGGTTTTAGTCTATTTTTCCTGTG
>NZ_JBLKSS010000105.1:0-7563 GCF_047607725.1 Sodalis sp. (in: enterobacteria)
ACTCAAACCGGGATGGAAATAAAAATTATTAAAATCAATACAATGTGAAAATGCAATGAGCATAAGCGTGTAACGTAGGTTTACTGTCTCATACAACAAACCCACCAATAATTCAAGACGTCCTCCACGGGGCGCTTACGATGTTTTCGTATCGGTATGCTTCGGCGCGCTATCCGGCGGATTTTGGTTCTAGGTAACGTTGTAAGCGACCTTCAGCGCAAAATGGTCGTTAATATCGACATTCAGCCCGGTTTCCGAGTTCACCGTTGTGTCATCGTTGGCGAGCAGCGACAGCCCCTGAATAAATTTGGTGTTGTCGGTCAACTGATAGCTATAAGAGGCCGCCGCGTAACCCAACGCTTTGGTGGTATTACCGCCGCCCTGGTATTCATCATGGCGCACGCCAGGACCCGCTTCGACGCGCAGGGTATGGATAGGCCCGGTCAGCACCTGGCGACCGTAGCCGGCGACCAGCGTATCGCGCGAACGGTAGCCGTTATAGCGATCGCTTAACCAACTCCCTTGGGCAAACAGGAAGTTTTGCGTGCTGAGGTTGTGGCGGGCGCGGGCGCCGGCCTGATATTTCTCCGAGCTGCGCTGATCGTCGGACGAGTTGTTGGCGGCTTCCCCCCAAAGGCTATAGGCATTCGACTACTGGAACCAGGTTATGGTGGTGCTGGCGGCCAGATTGGAATTGCGGGTATTGCCGCTCTGGGCGTTGTAGCTTGCCTGAGCATCGCCATCAAAGCTTTTTTTGGCGGGGGAAGGATCATCGAGCACGGTAAAGATATCGGTGTCGGCGAAGGTGTTAAAACTGGCTAGCGACATGCCAAGGGTGGTCAACAGAGAGAGTGCCCGGAAGCGCTTATTGCGTAACATAAGATACCTGTCAAATTGGCGAAAAAGGGTAATGCGCATTTAAAGTTCATCAGTGTAGCCAAACGAAGCCGCCGCTGTACTAGTAATTTTTTGTAATATTGGTAACAAAATTTGAGAGAAAAGTCGAAAAGTTGAAGAAACCGGAGCGAGGATGAGATTTGCTAGGGCAGAGAAACAGGAATCTTGATAATAATAAATTACTTAGCGGTTTGCACCAACTTTTTCAACGGACCAGTTATCCACAGGCCGGCCGTGTTCGGATAATTCTGGAACCGCGGATTATTCCCCCCCTAAGACACCCTAGTATGAAGCAATGACGCGCGCCGACAGCGGCCGTGCGCAACATGCTTACACGTACAGCGACAGTTCGCCGCGCGGCCGGGTTTTAAAACGGCGATGCAGCCAAAGATATTGATCCGGCGCGCGCAATATCTCCTGCTCCACAATCCGGTTCATGTAGCAGGTGGCCGCCATTTCATCGTCCTGCGGATAGTCCCTCAGCTGCGGCTGAATCAACAGCTGGTAGCCGCGCCCATCTTGCTTACGGATAAGCACCATCGGGACCAGTTGCGGCTGCGCCAGTCGGACCAGAGTATAGGTGCCGCGGGTGGTGGCCGCCTGGGGAACGGCGAAAAACGGCGCGAAAATACTGCCCCGCGGGCCATAATTCTGGTCCGGCGCAAACCAAACCGTTTCGCCCTGCTTCAAGGCATGCACCATACCGCGCAGGTCTTTTCTATCAAGCATGGCTTTATTGGAGCGCATGCGCCCCCAGGTCTGGATAAGCTCCATCACCTTATTGTTATGGGGCCGGTACATGGCCATCATCGGCTGGCATAGCCCCATCGTCCCCCCCCCCCCNGCCGAGCTCCAGCGACATGAAATGGATGCCGATGACTATCACGCCCCTGCCGTGGCGGCTGGCCTGTTGCAGGTGCTGCAGGCCGGAAACGTCAAACCAGCGTTTTACGCGCGCATCGGACCAGAACCAGGCCATCTCCGTTTCCATCAGGCCCATGCCCAGCGAGGTAAAGTTATTGTTGACGGTGTCTTCCAGACGCGCGCTGTCCATATCGGGGCAGCACAACTCAAGATTGCGCCGGGCAATGCGCACCCGGCGTTTCAAAAACGGCTTAGACATACGGCCAAGGAGACCGCACAACCGTCGCAGCAGCGGATACGGCAGCTGCACCAGCAGGCAGAGCACGCGCAGACCGAACCAGGTGAGCCAATAGCGCGGATGCAGCAGGGCAAGGGTAAACTTCTGTGGTTGCGGCATCAATTTTTCCTAGTGATGAGTTGCATTACTTAACGCATCAATCAGAAAAAACATCAATAGCGATACAGGTTGCAACTAAGACACCCCCCGGCGTTTATTATTCGACGGAAAGTTGTAATCTTTCATTTCTTTACATGGATCAGCAGGTCAGTAAACCGGCATTTATGCCTGACGGCCGGCCTCAGGTTCGGGCTTCACGATTCAACCAGCACATACCACGAAGGGCTATGAGTCCGGCAACGGCGAGAGACGGGACAAGGGAGAGCGGTATCGCTTCAAGCGCAGAGAGAGCATAACAGAATGCGGGCGCGGTTACCCGTAAAGACAGGTAAATTATTTTTACCAATACTTTACGTCAGCCACCGTCAGCGCACGGCCGGCAGCCTGTAGTGGACAACCCCGGTCGCGGCTAAACCCGATAAGCTCTGATGGGTAAAGCGAAAGCACAGAGCATCGGGCGCGGCGTTAGGGTCGTCGAGGGACGGTATCGGTCTTAGCCGGGTTATCTGACCACGCCGGTCTTTCTGCCGGGGGCCTTTGCCGTCGGCGCAGCGGCGCTAAATACCCAATTATCCCCTTGCCCGGAGATGAACGGCTGGCATTGTGCGGTGGGTGACGCGCTGCGCTGCAAAGTGAGATTGCCGTAGTGTAAAACATCACGGTCCAGTCTCAGCAGACTCATTTCGTTTTTCTCGTTGATATTATACAGCCGGGCATCGCGCGTGGTCAGTTTACCCGGCCTGATGATCGTCCGCTGCCAGCTTCTGCAATCCAGCGTGGTCCCCGACCGACTGATTATCAAGCTAGCCACCGCCTCGGGGCTAATAAGCGCCTTCTGCGGCGTGGTGCTGGTCCAGATGCCGGCATAGCCCTGCGGTGCCGGGGCCGCCACGACCTTGGTATATTCCGGCGCGCCGGCGCATCCGCTCAGGGCCGCCGCCAGTAGTAACATGATGGGAGTTCGCTTCATATTCAGATCCTTGTGAAAGAGAGCCGAAATGCTAGCATTAAATACCCCGTCAGGTTTAGCCCCTTTTTTGGCAGCGTGGCCGTCGCCCTCTCGCTTGGCCCTGGCAACCGTGGCCTGCGCGCGGGACGCGGGCACGCCCCTCCCGGAGCAGGCGGCAACCTGCGGTCATCATCGCGTCGGGAAGACGGTGGTATCGAGGTTAGAAACGGGAGGGTGCGTTAGCGAAGGTAACTTTACCGCGCCGGGGGCATCACGACATACTGACTATCCGATCGGCGATGAGGGAATACCCGCCGTTCCACTCCATGCGCCCGGTCACCGTCAGGCGTTCGCCGCACAAATGCGCCATGAGTTCCAGCGCCATAATATCGAAGCCCACCACGGTGAGGGGGTAAGCACTGCGTTTTTTGCTTTCCGCCAAAATGGTCGCTTTCACCATCGGCCGACCGACGGTATTTTTGATTCGGCTGGGTGATTTGGTAATCACGCCTGACAACGTCGTAACGGGTTGTTCAGCGCTTTCAGAAGGGGATGACGTACCAGAATTCATGACAGGATAACCTCCATTAGTCTCTCTCTTTTGCCTGTAACGAACCTCAATTTTATCAAATTGTGCGTCTGGCGTCTGAACAATTGTGCAAATTACAACCAAAAACCCGGCGTCAGCGCAAAGAAATAGCAAAAAAGATTTCTGTAAGCCTTACCACACGCCGCGTCGGTTTAAACGCAATTTAAGCCGGAAGATATCTAACCGGACGTGTCGTCATGGCCGGTTTCAGGTGGGATTGCAGTAATTTTCCACCAGCGCCTGGGCGATTGCCTCGGTTTCCTTATCCGCTACGCCCGTGAAGTTGCTGGGGCGGAAATGCATCTGGAAGGCGCTGATGACGCGAAGTGTCTCTTTATCCAGCGTGCCCGTTTGCGGGATGGTGTAACCGTAAACGGCCAGCGCCTGTTGGATGAGCGCGACATTGCCGGCGGACCAGCGATGTTTGCCCTGCAAATATTTGTCCACCGTCGCCGCATCCGGCCATGCCCCTATGCCCTGCCGCGCCATTTCCCGCCACGGAAACTGTGGACCGGGATCGGTTTTCCTCAACGGCGCGATATCGCTATGCGCCAACACGTTCTGCGGCTTAATTTGGTAACGGGCGATAATATCCCGTGTCAGACGGGCCGCTAACACCGTCTGTTCTTTATGATAGGGGATCCACTGCTTCCCGGCGGGCGCCTCATGAAAACCGTCATTAACGATTTCAATACCGATGGAAGTATCGTTAATATTATTGCGCCCGGCCCAGCCGCTTACGCCCGCGTGCCAGGCCCGCTTATTTTCCGGCACCAACTGCAATACCACCGGTTTGCCGCGAGTTTCGGTGGGATTGGAGGGAATAAGATAATGGGCGCTTACGCTGCTGTGCGTAAGCAGCCGAAGGGATTCATTATCATCGACGGCGGTATAATGGAATATAAGAAATTGGACGCGGTCATCCTGTGATTGAGAGGGATAGGACGTATCCACCGCATAATCGCCGTGATCAATCAAGGTCGTCGCCGGTTTTTCCGCGTACTGATTCCCAGCGCACCCCGTCAGTCCTAGCGCGCCCAAGAGCAATATTATTTTTTTCATATGGACTTTTCCTAGCGTAAAGAAAACATCCTAGCAACGGCATAAATAACAAAAGCTCAACCAATGCGCGGCGGATTATGAATCTCACGATTTTTCTGATCAATATAACAGCCCTGGTTCTTTTTTATTTGTGTCGCGTATTGCTCTCTGAAATTCATTTATTTAACTAATATATTCACTATAAATACATTTCTCGGCGTACGCAAAAAAAACTAGACGGTGGCGGCTCCACGCCTGGGTGCGTTAAACGGCGGCCGTTGTACCGCACAACGCGACGGTTCGACCGGCTGTCAATCGACCGCCCGCCGCCATAATAATAACGCCGCACCCTGTAAGCCATTCGCTCTGCCTGGCGGTGTTGCGAACTGATGGCAGCCGGCGGCGGAACCCGCAGCCTTGCCTTGGTTCTCTGCTGACCCGTTGCGCTCGCCGCCGCGGTTTACCCGCCGTGCGCCCGCTGGCGACCCCATGACCCAATGCGTGCTTCCCGCCCCCTTGCGCGGCCCTTGTTAACCCCCCTCGGGACGAGGGGGTCAGGTGGTGCCCGCCATCCGGCCATTTTATAAAAATTTACCGCCTGACCGAAAAGGAAAATGGTCCCTCCGGCCACGGCCTGCAACGCAGCGCCTCACTGACGGCGGCTGTTGCGCCGGCGATTGCCAAAGAGGCTGCAAAACCGCCCGGCCTTGCACGGGTCATTGCGTTGGCAACGCCACCGCCTTCGCCGTGATGCCTAGTACGTATTACCCACGATAAGGATATCGCTATGCACCACCCTTTTGCAGCACAGGTCGACCCCCGCACCGGCTTATTACAATTTCGCCTTCCCCTTGTCACCGCTATCGCTGAGTTATTCTTTGTTGCATCTTCAGGACGTGGGTTATGGCAAAGGGTTCAGCGAAAATCTCAGCCGATATGATCCGGAGAGCCGGCTATTAACGCTCTCCAGCGGTGAACAATATCGCCTTGAAGGTGAGGCGTCCGATCCGGCGTTTTGCCCGCCGGTCCCGCTCCACATCCGGTTGAAAATGCTCAACGACGCACTTTGGATTTATTACAAAAGCGGCGCCGTTGAACAGCTTATTTTATTCCTCAGGCAAAAGACATCACGCAAAAGTATTATCTGCTCAACCGGGTTTTTTCTCCCGCCGGCCATGAAATAATCTTCGCCTACATCGCCGTCAACGACCGTCTGCGTCTCACGCAAATAAAAGATGCGCAGCAAAGCCTTGTAGAAATAAAATGGCCGCCTCTGCATCAGGTAGATGGCCAGCCGCCCTCGCCAAATCACATTATTCTCACCGTCTGGCCCGGTTTGCCGCAAAGCTACAGTCTGTTTTTGCAAATAGAGCAGGGAAAACTGACACGCGTGAGCAAGTACGATAAGGATAATGTCGACACCGCGCGCTGCCACGCCGGCGCACTTTGCGAGATAGGTTACGACAGCCAGGAGCGCCTGGCATCGCTGCGCCTGCCCGGCGGCATCAACGAAGACTTTGTTTATTACGCGGACGGTGCCGTCAGACCTCTACCCTGCATTGAAAGCCATACCACCCGCGTCACCAATAACCAGAGGGCGTTATATCAACAAACGCAGACATTTCAGTTTACCGATGTGGATTTTCTCACCGCAGACGCCCCTCTCAGCCGGCCCGATATGCTCACGCCTGGGAAAATTTATTCATCGAAGATCACGATCCATCGTGAGAACCGAAGCCCATTGGCTCAGGAAGCGCAGAAAGCCGGCAGCGAAACCATTACGCGCTGCTATGATAGCAATCACCGTCTGGTAAGCGAGAAGCACCAGACGAAGATCATCTTGAATAATCAGCTTAAGGAAAATGAGCACACCTTCCTTCTAAGCTATCGCGCCCCGTCGACGCTGCAACGACAACGCCGCTGGCGCAATTACCCCGCACCTACTGTTTACCGACAAGAAAAGAAGAACACTGGCACACCCCTCCTATCGTCAACACCCCGCAACGCCCCGATCAGCAACCGAAGAAAAGGGCCATTACCCGCTACAATTACGTGGGTGATGATGATGGCAATTTAACCCTATGCGTGTATCCCGATGGGAGTCAGTTCACTCTTACTTATTTCAGCGCTGATAGCAGTAATCGCGGCTGTCCTGCCGATCCGCTGGGTTTTCGTCGCTTTGCCGTCGAAGTCAGTTATGAAATTCCCCCGGGCATATCCCGACGACGCAGATTCGCCGCATCTACTACCACTATGGCGCCCTCTCCTGTCACCGACCGTCGGTGCTGCCGCATAACACCATGGTGCTTTGCCATAAGGTCACCTATGTCATCTATAACTTCCCCCTAAAAGCCCCCGCCGCCGACACCGGACGGGCGCCAGCACAAGACGCCGCTATCAAAAACGTGCGGGATGTGCCGTCTCGGGTGGACGTGAAAACCCTGGAAGTAAGCTACTATGATGAACTGGAAGCCACGTTCGGTTCGCGCCACGGCCGGCTGAAGTCCCAGCGTATGACCTATACCGGCGAGCCGGAAAAGACGGTAGTAAGCAAAGACTATTTTTGGGAAAAACGCACCGCCAGGGACAATATCCCCACCGACTATGAGCTGGTCTGCACCTGCCATTTCAGCGTCAACCGTACGCGTCCGGACCTCATGGCGGCGCCGGAGACGGCCGCGGTCGTGTGGGGTGGCAACCATTTCCGGACTCTCAAAGGGAACGTTGGGTTAGCCGGAAGCCTTTTACTGGCGCGGCTTACAGCCATTTTAAGGATTTTGGACTCGTCGCAAAAAAATGAGCGGAAAATGAGTTTTTTGCACTATA
>NZ_JBLKSS010000106.1:0-7427 GCF_047607725.1 Sodalis sp. (in: enterobacteria)
CTCAAACCGGGATGGAAATAAAAGTTATTAAAATCAATACAATGTGAAAATGCAATGAGCATAAGCGTGTAACGTAGGTTTACTGTCTCGTACAACAAACCCACCAATAATTCAAGACGTCCTCCACGGGGCGCTTACGAATATTGGAGGTCAAGCAGCTTTCGATACCGATGGCGTGGGCGGCGAGGAAATCCATCAGCTTGGGATCTTCTATGGTCTTCACGCCGTGGCCGATGCTTTCAGCGCCGAGCTCCTGGATAGCCTGCCAAATACTTTCCGGCTCCGCGGCCTCACCGGCGTGCACGGTAATACGCAGGCCGGCATCCCGGGCGCGGGTAAAATGACTGAGAAACTCGCTGCCGGGATAGCCTAGCTCATCGCCGGCCAGATCCACGGCGGTGATGCCGTCGCGGCAGGCGAGGATCGCCTCCAGCTCCTGCCAGCAGGCGTCTTCGCCGAAGGTGCGGCTCATAATACCGATAAGACGCACCGTCAATCCGGCTTTGGCGGCTGGCGCTTTGCACACCGTCGATGACCGCTTCCACGACCCCCTGCAGCGGCAGGCGATGGGTCATCGCCATATAATAGGGTGAGAAACTCAGCTCGGCGTAATCCAGGCCAGCCGCCACCGCATCGGCGACGTTTTCCCGCGCCACGCGCTGACAGGCTTCCAACGACCCCAGCACTGACACGCCCAAATCCAGTTTCTGCAGAAAACTGACCAAATCCGGCTCGGTAGCGGTGACCTGCACATGTGGACGCAAGGCGTCCAGCGTGTTGGCGGGCAGGGCGACGTTAAATTCGCGGCCGAGATCGAGGATCGTTTGCGGGCGTATATTGCCGTCGAGATGACGGTGCAAATCTGTCAGCGGCAGGGACGTATCAATCATGGGTGATAACTCTTTTAGGTGACATTAATAGGACTCATTATAACATTTCGCGGCCGGGGCGATATTCGCCCGGTTGAGAAATACGCTCCCGGCTTGGCGCCGGGAGCGAGTGACGATAATGCGGGGATTTAGGGCTGCGGCACCGCCGGCACCGCCGGCGGCGCGGTGGGTTGCGGGGCGCCTTCGGGTAGCCCGAGCACGCCGAACAGACCCAGGAAGTTCTGAATCGACATTTTCTGGCCGTTTAGGTTGATTTGGTTGTCGGCGTACTGAAAACTGCTGGTCAGCGTATTATCTGCCACCGTGGTCAATTTAAACATTTGCCCCATGGCCGCCAGCCCCTGGACCTGCTGCTTGGCAAGCTGGTCGGTGTCTTTCTCATTATAACCCTGCAGGCGGGCGAACTGCGCGGTGGTCTCGGTGGCCATATCCAGCGGGACGGTCAGTTTGGCGTCAAGTTTATTGACGAACCTGGCCCATTGTTGATCCGGCGTCAGCGCCGGATTTTGCGCGGTCTGCTGCGCCGCCGTCGGATCGTTGAGATTTAGCGTCAGCGTGAAGGTGCTTTCCCCCTTGCAGTTTTTCCAGCTCAACGGGGCGACAGTCAGGTACGGGCTGCCTTTCAGCGCAGTAGGCAGCTGCTGCAAGAAGGCTTGGGTAATTTGCGCCTGCTGCTGCTGCGGATCCACCGCCCCCGTCTGCTGCATAATTTGCGCGACCTGCTGGTGATATTGATCACTGAAGGCTTCAATCGCTTTGCCATCCAGATTGGATAAGGTGATATTCAGCTTGCCTGCGCCGAAGTTTTGCCCCTGGATATGCAGCGTGTCCAAGGCATAGGCGACCTGGACGGATAGCTTATCGCCATCTTCTTGAGCGTGGGTGACCTGGGACAGCGCGTCGATACTTAAAATATCTTTGCCGTCCAGATTGTACACCAGCGTGCGTGCTTTCAGCGTATTATCGCCGATGCTGTAACCTTGCTTGCCGTTATGGGTATCGTTGTCAACGGTAAAATCATGCACCGCCAGCTGTTCGCGCTGCTGCCGCCACTGATTAAGCCCGCCCAGCACCAGGCTTTCGATGCCGCCGGAAACCTTCAGCTTATCGCCATCCGCGTCGACATCAAATGTCCCGCCGCGGGCGCGAATGATAGTCTGATTATCCTGAAAATCCATCGCCGCCAAGGTGATTTTGGATACCGTATTGCCGCCGTAGCCAACGCGGGTCTCCGCCACCAGCGGCACGTTGGCTTTCGCAGCGTCAAACAGCGGCTGGGTTTTGGCCGTTTTCGCCAGTAGGCTGTGTACCGACGCCAGGCTGGGAATGAGCACGCCTTTTTTCAGTTGGGCAAACGGGAAAGGGCCATGATCGACTTTCTCATTAAAGCGCACGTCTTCGCCCGGTTTGAGCAATTTATTGTCGCCGGTACTGCCGTCCGACTGCAGTACGACATCAACATGACTGGTGAATACGCCGCGCCGGTAGTTTTCCGCGTCGAAACGCAGACCCGACTGTGGAAACGCGCTTTGCAACCGGGCATTGGCGTCGTTAACCAAATCAGGTAAACGGCGCTGGAATTGTTTGCCGGTGTACCAAGCGCCGCCGGTCCAAGCGGCGCCGAGAATGACGATCACGCTGACCGTTACGAGGGTTTTTTTCATAGGTTATGCATCCTTATAATTTATTGCTATCCCACTTGTCCGCCCAGTAACGCCAAAGGCAACAAAAAACATACACGGCCGGGAACGAGGCTCAAGCCATGCAACTAATATAGTAGCAACTGACAAGCATTTCGTCTGGCAGTCATTAGCTTTGATTATAAACCCGAGCTAAACGGCCACTGCCGCTGACCGTAATGGGGGAATCTTTTGCTGCGATAAAGACCGATTCACCCGGCTGGAGCGTGCATTGTCGACCGCCGCCGTCCACGGTGGCCTGACCGTCGACGCAGAATAAGACGGCGGCGCTGTCTTGGGCCAGCGTGCGCGGCGCCGGCGTGAGCACGTGCAGCGAAAAGGCGAAATCGTCCACCGGGATGGGGAACACCAGCGCGCCATCGTGCTGCTCGGGCACGGTCAGCAGCGTATCTTCAGGTTTGGCGACGAATTGCACGTTGGCCATCAGCTCCGGCACATCGATATACTTCGGTGTCAGGCCAGCGCGCAGCACATTGTCGGAGTTGGCCATGACTTCCAGCGCCACACCCTTGAGATAGGCATGGGGGGTTTGCGCGAACAAAAACATCGCCTGGCCGGGCTGCAGGGCAATCACATTCAGCAACAGCGGCGAGAACAGGCCGCTGTCGTCGGGATAAACCTCGGCAATCATCCGCACGGTGTCCCAAGGTTCGCCATGCTGATGGTCCAGCGCGGCGGTGAGAATATCCAGCGCCAGGGATTTTTGCTCGCCGGTCATCGTCAGCAAATCGCCGAACAGTTGCGCTAAATGCGGCTCGTCGGGATGGGCGAGGAAGGCGGCAATAGTGGGGTGGGCCCCCGCCACGGGCTGTAATAGCGAGACGATAGACGACAGCGTGTGAAAGCCATTCATGGCTTGAAACGGCGTCAAGGCAAACACCAGTTCCGGCTTATGGTTGGCGTCCTTGTAATTGCGGTTGGGCGCGTCAAGGGCGATGCCCGCCTGGTTTTCTTTGGCAAACCCTGCGCGCGCCGCGTTCAGGCTGGGATGGACCTGAATAGACAGCGGATCGTCGGCGCACAGCACCTTGAACAAAAAGGGCAACTCCCCGAAACGCTCCGCCACCGCCCGGCCCAGCATGCCCTGGGGATCGCGGGTAATGAGCGTGCGCAGCGCTATTTCATTGCCCTGCGCATCCTGAACGCGCGAACTGCTTTTGGGGTGGGCGCCCATCCATAATTCCGCCATCGGCCGGCCATCGGGATCGGTAATGCCGTAAAGTCGGGTTAGGGCGTCTTTACTGCCCCAGCCGTAATGCTGGAGAGTATTTATCATCTTTTCCATGATCGTTCCCGTTAATAATTTATTGATTCGTATTGTAATAGCGCTCACCGCTCGCATAATGGTAGGCGTTTGTGTGGGACTATACTACCAATGCCCTGAGTATAGAAGTAAGCATCTAAGGGCGGGTTAGCGATCTTTAGGATGAATACCAGGAGGTTATGATGGCAGTCACTCGTGTAGAAAAAGATTCAATGGGGCCGATTGACGTCCCCGCGGAACACCTTTGGGGCGCGCAAACGCAACGCTCGCTGGAGCATTTTCGGATTTCCAGCGAAAAAATGCCCCCGGAATTGATTAGCGCGTTGGCGCAAACCAAACGCGCCGCGGCGCAGGTCAATAAGGATCTCGGCCTGCTTGAGGCCAAGCGTGCGCAAGCCATCATCAGCGCAGCGGATGAAGTTTTGGCCGGCCACCACCCCGCCGAATTCCCGCTGGCCATATGGCAGACCGGCTCCGGCACGCAAAGCAACATGAACATGAACGAAGTCCTGGCTAACCGCGCCAGTGAATTGCTGGGCGGCGAGCGTGGCGATGGGCGTCTGGTGCATCCTAATGACGATGTCAATAAAAGCCAAAGTTCCAATGACGTCTTTCCAACGGCGATGCACGTCGCCGCGGTTATCGCCGTGCGCGAACATCTGCGGCCGCAGATAGCGGTATTAAAGAAAACCTTGGCCGCCAAAGCCGCCGCCTTTAACGATATCGTGAAAATCGGCCGTACCCACCTGCAGGATGCCACGCCGCTGACGCTCGGGCAGGAAATATCCGGCTGGGTGGCGATGCTTGAGCACAGCGCAAAGCATATTGAGCAGAGCATTCCGCACCTGTGCGAACTGGCGCTGGGCGGTACCGCGGTGGGTACCGGTCTTAACACCCATCCAGAATATGCGGTACGCGTGGCGAAAGTGCTGGCGGAACTGACTGGACAGCCGTTTGTCACCGCACCTAACAAGTTTGAATCCCTGGCGACCTGTGATGCTCTGGTCCACGGCCATGGCGCCCTGAAAGGGCTGGCGGCGTCGATGATGAAAATCGCCAACGATGTGCGCTGGCTTGCGTCCGGCCCTCGCTGCGGTATCGGCGAGCTGAGCATTCCGGAAAACGAGCCGGGCAGCTCCATCATGCCGGGCAAAGTCAACCCGACCCAGTGCGAAGCTATGACCATGCTGTGTTGCCAGGTCATGGGAAATGACGCGGCGGTGAATATCGGCGGCGCCTCCGGTAATTTCGAGTTAAACGTTTACCGCCCCATGGTTATCCATAATTTCCTGCAATCGGTGCGCCTGCTGGCGGACGGTATCGACAGCTTCAATCACCACTGCGCGGTAGGTATCGACCCCAACCGCGATCGTATCGATCAGTTGCTCAATGAATCACTGATGCTGGTGACGGCGCTCAACACCCATATCGGCTACGACAAGGCGGCGGAAATCGCCAAGAAAGCCCATAAAGAGGGGCTGACGCTTAAGGCATCAGCGCTGAAGTTGGGTTATGTGACGGAGCAGCAGTTTGATGAATGGGTCCGCCCAGAAGACATGGTCGGCAGCATGAAAAGCTGACTGTGTCCGGTCCACAAAACCGGCGATAAGGCGGGCCATAGGCAGAGGCTCGCCTTAGGTCGCGACATAGAGATGCAGCCGTTCAATCAGCAGATGGGCGGGCAGCGCGGCCGGCACATGTTTCGTGCGGATAGTGTGGCGGTCATAATTCAGCAATTCCCCCAGCGCCGGCGCCGTGGCTCCCTGCTGCGTGCGGCAGAGCACGATAAGCGGAGAAGGGCAGGCGTATTGAACCTGCTTTTGCCGCGTTTGGTACCACACCCGCGCGATGGGCTGTACTTTTACCGGCCGTTTGATTTTCAGCGGGGTGTCCGGCGGCAGTTTTGACACCTGGTTAATCTCATCGCGCACCCGCTCTTGCCACTGTTCCCGAGTGTATGGGGGGACCGCGCGGCCACCTTGCAGACTTTTTTGCAGCATAGTCAGCACCTCCTGACGCGTCAGATTTTTAATAACCTGTTTATTTGCCCAGCCGAAACGCACCGAGTCTGGATCGGTAATCACCTGCAGGCCGCGATAGGCGCTTAGGGTTTTCAGGCCACGCAAATGGCGATGTACAAAGTCAAAACGTTGCTCCGGCGGGAGCTGCGACTCGACGGTAATTAATTGGGCCAATTGCGCTTTGAGGTCGTTGATTTCATTCATCAAGGCGAGGGCGGACGCATACTGATCATTATCCACGGCGAAGCATAAGGCGCCCGGTAGGCGAATCGCCGCTTTGCTGCAGCTGTCGATCTTCTGATGATAAATAAACAGGCGCTGATAGTGAGCCAGGCCGGTTGCCAGCGCGGTTTTTCCTACCTGTTGTTGTACCTCGATTGTGGTGATTTCGGCCTGTTCCTGACCTTTTTCCACTTCAGGTAGGGTAAACACGCGGGCGGCCAGCAGACGAAAGCCACCAAGCAGCGGTCCCAGGGCCTCCAGGCGCATCTGCAGCGTGTTGAAGCAGGTGTTAAGACGCTGTGTTAACTCTAAAGAGGGCATAGTTCCATCTCGCTATTAGTTACAATATACTATAAACTTTAACGTTATTCTAACATTATCACCTTAACTAAAGAGACACCATCACGTCCAGAAACCTCAGCAGAGGATCCTTCTACCCACTCGAGAAGGCCGTTCGCGCCCACGGATAACGACACGGGCACGAGCAATGAGCGGAGGGAAGACGAGGCCCATCTCGCCCGCGGCCCTGGCGCCCGATAACACGCTCCGGGACGCTAAAGGCCATAACGTAAGGCACCGGCAGCACGATGAAACCAGGGGGACCCGGCGGGAGTCGCTTTAACGCCCCTGAACGGCAGTTAACCGCTCAGCGTTAAACTGCGCGCAGCGCCGGCAACCGGCGCAGGCGTTGGGCGACGTAAAGACCAACGAGCAGTAGCACGGTAATAAAGGCCACTACGCCTGCCCAGCCGTAGCCGTTGCAGATTCCGACGTATCCGATCATCTGTTCCGGCGACATCCGATCAGTTATTCCGATATTTTCCGATCACCCATTCCAGTGATATTCGATCAAGTGTTCGCTCATCTTCTGACTCGGTTTTAGTCTATTTTTCCTGTGCGGGCTACTCCTTGCTCTTTGCGTAGTGATTCGCCTTTAAGTTCCAGTCGATAGCTGGGGTGTACTAGCCGATCGAGTAACGCGTCAGCTGTCGTGGGGTTTTCTATCAGTCCATACCATTTTTTTACCGGCAGTTGACTGATCAGGATGCAGCTGCTTTTGTCGTAACGATCTTCCATCACCTCCAACAGCATCGTTGCCTGCATCGGACTCATTGATTTCAGGCCCAAGTCGTCCAAGAGCAGTAACTCTATTTTTTCTAACTGCTTAAGCTGTTTTAGGTAGGTTCCGTCTAGCTGGCACTGGTGAAGATGGGCCAGCAACCGACCCACACACCAGTAACGCACGCTATATTGCTGCCGGCATGCCTGCTCTCCAAGCGCACAACTGAGCCAGGTTTTGCCCGTACCTGTCGGCCCCGTGATGAGTATG
>NZ_JBLKSS010000107.1:0-7426 GCF_047607725.1 Sodalis sp. (in: enterobacteria)
GCGTGGAGCCGGAAGCGTATCTGCGCCATGTGCTGGCGATTATCACGGATCATCCCATCAACAAAATCAAAGAGCTCCTGCCGTGGAACCTCACCATCCCTGCTGAATAACTGTCAATACGGCGCTGGGCGTACGCTTACCCCTGGAGCGTGTCGCTATGGGCGGGCTGCGGAAGCGGCAGATTGGCGAGCTCTCGGGCGGCCAGCGGAAACGGGTATTCCTGGCGCGCGCCATCGCCCAAGATGGTCAACTGATCTTATTAGATGAACCGTTTACAGGCGTGGACCTGAAGACCGAAAAACAGATCGTCACCCTGTTGCACGGACTGCGCGATGAAGGCCGGACCATCTTGGTCTCCACCCATAATCTCGGTTCGGTACCGACGTTTTGCGACATGACCGTACTGGTGAAAGGGACCGTGATGGCCTGCGGACCGACGAGGGAAATCTTTACCCGGAGCAATATCGAGCGCGCCTTTGATGGCGCGCTCCATCAGCTTTCCTGGGACGATAATTTATTGGCGCCAGAGGTCGGCTGAGGACAGTTATGCTTGACGTGCTACTTGAGCCCTTTACCTATGACTATATGTGCAATGCGATGTGGGTTTCCGCATTGGTCGGGGGCGTTTGCGCCTTTCTTTCGTGTTATCTGATGCTGAAGGGTTGGTCCCTGATGGGGGATGCGCTATCGCATTCGATTGTTCCCGGTGTCGCCGGCGCCTTTTTATCGGGCGGTCTGGCCGCGTCGGCCATGCTGTTTATCAATCAACGCACCAAGCTGAAAGAGGATGTTATTATCGGGTTGACGTTCTCGTCTTTCTTCGCATTCGGGCTATTTATGCTGTCGCTGCGGCCCGCCGCAATGAATATCGAGACGATCATGCTGGGCAATTTGTTGGTGATTGCGCCGTCCGATATTTTGCAATTGGCGCTCATCGGCTGCATCTCGCTGGCCATATTGCTAGTGAAGTGGAAAGATCTGATGTGGTATTCTTTGATAAAAACCATGCGCGATCCGTCGGTATTAATCCGGTGGGGCTGAAGTGTTTGTTCTTCACTCTGCTGGCCGCCTCAACGGTCGGCGCCTTCCTGGTGATTTGCATGATAGTGACGCCCGATGCCACCGCCTGGCTGCTGACCGATCGTTTCCCTCGTTTGCTGATGGTGTCGATGCCCATGGGCGCGCTAACCAGTTTCGTGGGCGCGTACAGCAGTTACTTTCTTGACGGCGCCACCGGCGGGTTGATCGTTTCGCTGCAAACCCTCCTCTTTTTGCTGGCATTCGTTTTGGCGCCGCGGCACGGCTTATTGGCCTCCCGTAAACGCGCTCGCACCGAGTTAAGGAAAAAAGGATGAGCCTGACAGACACCTTGCTGATGCCCTTTGATTTCGCTTTCATGAATAATGCGTTCTTGATTGTGCTTCTTATCGCCGTTCCCGCCTGGCTGCTGTCGTGCCTGATGGTGTTAAAAGGGTGGGCGCTTATGAGCGACGCCATGAGCCATGCGGTATTTCCGGGCGTCATCGTCGCCTATATGGTCGGGCTTCCACTGGCGGTCGGCGCTTTCGTGGCCGGTCTGGTTTGCGCCATGACAACCGGTTTTTTGAAAAACAATAGCCGCATTAAGCATGACACGCTGATGGGGATCGTGTTTTCCGGTATGTTTGGCGATATGCTGGGAATTGGTGCGGATGATCTCATCGAGGCGGCGGTCATCTCCGCCGCCACGGTGCTGTTCATCGCCATAAAATGGAAAGATTTGGTGCTGCAAACCTTTGACGCGGTTCAAGCCAAAGCCTCCAGCCTTAATGTGAGCCTATTGCACTACGGCCTGCTCTGCTTCCTCGCCCTGACGATCGTGGCGGCGCTTAAAGCGGTCGGGATCATTTTGTTCGTCTCGTTATTGATTGCCCCAGGGGCGATAGCCTTCCTTATCACCAAGAAATTCTGGTCGATGATGCTGGCTTCCGTCGTCATCGCCGTCGCCGGCGGCTTTTTGGGCGTGTACGTTTCTTTCTTCCTGGATAGTTCGCCGGGGGCGCCCATCGTGTTGTTTTTCACCCTGATGTTTGCCGCGCTATTCCTTATCAAGGGGGTTCAGAGTTACCGTATCCGCTATGCGGCCTAAACCACCACCCGGCACGGCCTTACCGGAAACGGCAGGGTGATATTCGTTTCAATGGCCCTGCTGGTAACGGCGGGGGATCTTCGTTTTAATTGCCTCGTATCAGGGCCGCCATCGGCTTTTTAGATAGTCCACCGCGGCGGCGGTCTGCGGCCGGCTAAGATAGGCTTCGCTAAACAGAATAGTTCCGTTGACCTCAGGTAATGCTTCGTTAATATCCAGCTGTTTTTTCAACTCCGCGACCCCGCCCGCCACACCCCAATCCGGTTCGGCTTTCGTGGGGCTGCCTATTTTGTAAAGCGCAACGCCTATATAGAGCCGGGTGTGGGTAGGGCGTACTACCTCTGACCACCACTTTGCCAACACATCATACCGGACTATCTGCCGCTCCACCGGCCAATACAGCTGAGGAGCGATGTAGTCCAGCAGGCCCAGCCGCACCCACTGCCGGGTATCCGCGTAAGCGGTATCATAGGCAGGGCCCCCGGCTTGGGTAGCCGAACCGTGGGGAGCATCCGCCGCGTTGCGCCAGACGCCGGCGGGGCTGATGCCAAAGGCAACGTGCGCGTTGAGCGATTTTATTGCCTGGGATACCTGCTTAATCATCAGCAAGGTATTGTTGCGCCGCCAATCGGCTTTATCGTTAAAATCCTGCCCATATAGCCGGTAAGTGGCATCATCATCCAGCCGGGAATCCGGGGTTTCATAGTAAAAATAATCGTCGAACTGCACCCCATCCACCGGGTAATTTTTGACCAACTCGGTGACAACGCTGACGATCCAATTGCACACCTCGGGCAGGCCGGGGTCAAGAACGTAGCGGCCGCTGGCGATACGAATCCAGTCAGGATGGAGCGCATAAACGCTGGCGGGTGATGACCTCAGCGTGGCATTAAGCGCTGCGGCGGTTTCTGGCCGGGTGTTCAGGGTAACCCGGTAAGGATTGAGCCAGGCGTGCACTTTCAGACCTCTTTTATGCGCTTGTGCAAGCATGAACGCCAGGGGATCATAGCCCGGATCCCGGCCGACCGTTCCCGTGAGGACTTCCGACCAGGGTAATAGCTCGGAACGATAAAGCGCGTTACCGTCAGGCTTGACCTGAAAAAAAACCGTGTTAACCCCTATCTTGACCAGATTGTCCAACTTGGCTGTCAGCGCGTTTTGCTGCTGTCGAATCCGCTCTGCGTCATTGGGCGCATCAAGCGTCGAGAGCCCGGGCCAATCAACTCCATACAGAGTCGTCCACCAGACACCGCGCATCTCAGACGCCTGGGGTTGGCTGGTTAACGGCGGCAGGCGCTCCGCCGTACGTTTATTGCTACAGCCGACCAGTAACCCCAGCCATAAAAGGATTATTAGCCAACGTACCATTCCTTTGTCACTCCGCACTATTGTCTCCCTAATTCAAGGCATGAAAGTCATTAATCTTGAAATCGGCCGCGGTATACGCGCCGGCAGCCATTCCGTTATTGTTASCAGCTAAGCCCAAACCCRCGGGGGTAGGCCAAGGTACCGGTATTGGTCTTTACATCATAATGATGCCAAGTATTGACCGGCAGTTTCCCTTGCGGCGAACGCTGACCGATGAGCACTTCAGCCAGCGAGATCATGGCATGGCTGCCCCAAACGCCGTTGTCATAGCCATGATAAGAATAAGAGGCAACGGCTGCGTCAACCTCCGCGGMGAAGTTCACAATGTCGTAAGGCGCCCGTAGGGATAAATGGATGYGTTTCTTCCCCTGCGTCGCCGCRAAGCGCAGCCAGGTAAGGTAGCGATCGCTCGTCTCATCGGGTTGGGGCTTATACGGCGACGCCGCACTCTCTACCGGCGAAAAGGCGGTAGAGAGCGTACCGAGCATAAAAACGTCGCAGCGCGCGATGTGCGCTTTGATCTCCGCATCCGTCAGGTTTGTCTCCTTCGCCGCCTCCACAGTAAGATACCCTTCTTGCGCCATTACCGCCGCAATGCCCTGAGCCTGCTCAGCCCACGGCGTCAGTACAAAATAGCGTTGCGTTTTGTCCTTTAAAGGCAGCGTCGACTGCTGATTGATGACGACRGTAATCGCCCGATCGCTGATGCGCTTTTCCAGCGCCTGCCCATCGGCGCCAGGCTGCGGCGCCCTTTCCTTTCCCTTTTCCAGCAGGTGATATCGCCGCTTTAACGCCAAGATCCTCGCAACGGAGGCATCAATGTCCTCCTCTTTGATAACCCCTTGTTTTACCTTCCGCGCCATCAGCGCGATCAGTTGCGACAGGCGCTGAGCATCGGCAGGCGAAGCGACGCTTACCGGCATTAGGGCGATATCGACACCGGCGGTAAACACCCGCTCAAGCGCATCATCCTGGTTAAAATGATCGGTTATGGCGCCCATATCCAGCGCGTCCGACAATGTCACGCCGGTGAAGCCCAATTGGTTACGCAGAATGTCGGTTTGAATGCAACGTGACATCGTTGCGGGCACGGTAATATCCACGCCGTTACGGTTACGCACCCGGGTATCGTCCAACGCTGGATATTGGATATGCGCCGTCATAATCATCTCTGGCGGCGTATCACTGGCGATGGCGTGTTGATAAGGTACAATATCGATTGCGAACGCCTCCTGGCGGTCACGGTCAACCCGCGGCAGGGCGGTATGCGAATCGGTCGATGTGGCGCCATGGCCCGGAAAATGCTTATAGACGGTAATCATTTGCTGCTGGTGCATGCCCGCGCGAACGTTTTCCGCCAGCGTGGTAACGGTTGCAACCTCATCGCTGAAACTACGGACATTAATGACGGGGTTAAACGGATTAGTATTGACATCAACGACCGGCGCAAAATTGACATTGATCGATAACGCCCGCAGATCGCTTGCCATATGTTGAGCCTGCTCGCGGGCAAGTTCCTTATCGGCGCCGCCTATCCATGTCGCCGCCAGGGCCATGTTACCGGGGAAGGCAACATATTCACCGCGGGAGAGACGAAATACGTTTCCACCTTCATTGTCCGTACCGATAAATAAACGCATATTGCCGCCGGTAGTGATTCTTGCATACCACTCCGTCAGCGTCTGTATTTGTGCTTTATTTTGCAAATTGTTGGCAAAGAGGATCACGACGCCAATACCGTTATCGCGAATTATCTTTGCAATAGTTTCGTCGGGAGCAATCATGTCCTGCTTACCGTTGCCGTTGGCATCCCAATAGCGAAAATCAAGCATGATTTTCTGACCTATTTTCTCTTCCAGGGTCATTGCGCCGATTTTCTGCTTAATGTCCATTTATGCGCTCCTCATTTAGTTACACTGCCTGCTAAGCAAAAAGAGAATGTCGTTCAAAATACACCCCCGCAGGGTCATTACGTAAGTGTATTGCTTTAGGCTGCATAAGGTTTATTTTAAATTAAACATCCAATCAACGATTGATGAAAATATATCTTAATAGTAAAGTTAATTACCTAATTAATCCACTCTCACTGTGCCGATGGCTAAGGTTAGATCGCGGGCGTAGCGGTATTGCGCCTCGATTTGGCAACACGGGAGAGGAGCCCTGCATGCCGCTGACGGCCGCGGCCCGACAGGTGAGTAGATCACGCGTTTCCAGGCCCCAGCGAGCCGGAAAAAGACCGGGRTCGTAATGGCGCCAGSGCGAAATTWAAGCGTATTGTTGCCGCGATCGGACGATGAAGCGCCCAGGCAAGCGTGCGGGGGACGTGATTTACCTCCCGGCGGGAGGGTTCCCCTTTACAGCAGAGAACCGTTGCAGGAAGGCGACAAGCGGCGAGAAGTCATCATTATCGCCGCACCAGGCAATGACGCCGTCCGGGCGGATCAGCAATACGGCCTGCGCCGTGTCGTTGACTAAGCCGTAGCGGACAAAAACTTCCTTGCGCGTGACCGTTTCCATCCCCGGATGCATACCGACCGTCAGACGGGCCACCAGCGCGGTTTTAACGGTTTCCCCCGCCAGGGATTTCAAAAGGCCGGCCGCCTGCGGGGGCGACAAACGTCTGCGGGATAGAACCAGTACATGAAAACAATAGCCGGCCAACACATCGAACAGATCCTGATGCCGGCTGAGCTGAGCATTAGGAGCCCGTGTTCCCGGCCTGGCGGGGGCGTTGGAGGGGCTTGACGGGGCGAGAAAAGGATTTTCGCCGTAGCGAATATCAAGTTGACCAAACTTGCGAAACGCTTTCTTCTGCACAAACCCAAGACGAGATGCCTGCCCCACCACGACCGGTGCCAGCKCATCCCTCACCMGGGCGCGCCAGCCGCTCTGCCCCGYGGCCAGGCTGAAGAGTTTGTCGGTAAAGGTGATAGTGTCGCACGCCACGGGCAGGCGTTCGCTTTCATAGGTCTCAAGCAGGCTCTCCGGCGCGCCATGTTGCAAGACCGCCGCCAGCTTCCAGGCCAGGTTGGCGGCATCCTGCAACCCGGTGTTCATTTCTTGTCCCCCCGCCGGGGAGTGAATATGGGCAGCGTCTCCCGCCACAAAAATGCGCCCGACGCGGTAACGATTCACATAGCGATGGTGGGTGCGAAATTTTGTGAGCCATTGCGCGTTGCCCAGCGTGACGGGCACCTGCGCCGCGGAGGAAAACGCGCGTTGCAGTTCATCCAGTTCAAGCGCTGCCGGTGCGCCATCGTCCTGACCACTATCGCTGCCGTTACGGTTATCATGGCCGGCATCACGCGTGTCGTTATTACCGGCGCCATTACGATTGCTATCATCGGCGTCAATGTCAGTCGTCATGACGCGTGAAAGACCACTGCCCGCCAGCGGCAGAAATAGGCCGATGCGCTCGCCATGCATGAAGATACGGAAATGATCATGGCCGTTTTCCCAGTTCACCTGAACATCGCCGAGCAGAAAATTTTGCGGGTAAGGCGCGCCGCTAAACGGCAGAGCCAGATGATGGCGCACCTTGCTATGGCCACCATCCGCCCCCAGAACGTAGGCCGCTCGTAAGCGTGATAACCCGCCATTCTGGCTTATTTCGATGTCCACCCCCTCTTCGGAGGGGTTGCTGGTTCCGGTCACGCCCGATCACTGATTCCGGTCGCCCGATCAGCGATTCCGATTCTGTCCGATCGCTCATCTTCTGTTCCGCCATACTCTGGAGACTTTTAGCTTCCGGGGGTATGGCATGGCACGTAAAAAGAAGAACGCGAGAACAGAAATGTGCATCTATATCAATGTATTACGCATGAAATTTGAGCAGCGTCGCTCGAATCGCACCATCGCAGCAGCGCTCGGCATCAGCTGTACCACATGCACGATATCCTCGGCCGATTCACGGTAGCTAACCTGGTCTGG
>NZ_JBLKSS010000108.1:0-7388 GCF_047607725.1 Sodalis sp. (in: enterobacteria)
AAAGTCCAGCGGGAAATTGGGACGACGTCTTGAGGGTTTTGGTGGGGTTTGTTTCATGAATTGCGCCCATTAAAAAAATAATGGACATCATCTTCAATAACTTGATGGGGAATTAACAGACGGCGCTGGGCGTACGTTTACCCAGGTCATGAACTTACCTGTTCTTCTTCTGGGAAGCCTTTTCCATGCCGGTGGCTTCCCTGCAACCGCTTTCAGATAAAGCTTCCGCGCGATAAACGATCGTGCTACATAGCGCGGAGATGGTTTCAAATGATATGAATATTACTGCCAATTATTTTTTTAGCGTACCGGGGCGGCGACGCGATGCGTGGGCGTAAACCGTCGCGCCGTCACGGAGCAGGCCATGCACCGATAAGGGGCATGGCGCCGCCGTGCGCCGCATTTTAGTGCGCAACGGTTCTCAAAACGGCAACATTTTTGTGCCGGTTTATTTACATTACGCTATTTTAACGGTAATTCGCTTGACGAATCCGTCCTAAAAGCGGGTCTTTCCTCAGGCCGGCTTATCGCCCCAGGGCACCGGACGCTGAAATGTCAGATACCGTAATCACAGCAAAGGAGCAGGAAGATGCACATGCGCAAATTGGCGTTATCGTTAGTGATGATCGGCATTGCCGCCAGCCAGGCTCATGCCGAAGAGTTAACGGGCACGCTGAAAAAAATCAAAGACAACGGCGTCATCGTGGTAGGCCACCGCGAATCGTCCGTTCCTTTCTCCTATTATGACAATCAGCAGAAAGTGGTGGACTATTCGCAGGACTACTCCAACGCCATCGTTGATGCCATTAAAAAGAAAATCGCCGCTCCGAATCTGCAGGTGAAGTATTTGCCTATTACCTCCTCCAACCGCATCCCGCTGCTGCAAAACGGCACCTATGATTTTGAATGCGGCTCCACTACCAATAACCTGGAGCGCCAGAAGCAGGTGGACTTTTCCGATACGCTGTTCATTATCGGTACCCGCCTGGCGGTGAAAAAAGGCGGCCCCATCAAAGATTTTAGCGATTTGGCCAGCAAGACCGTCGTCCTCACCGCCGGAACCACGTCTGAAGTCCTGCTCAACAAGCTCAACGATGAGAAGCAGATGAAGATGCGCATCATCAGCACCAAGGATCACGGCGACTCGTTCCGTACCCTGGAAAGCGGCCGCGCGGTGGCCTTTATGATGGATGATGCCCTGCTGGCCGGCGAACGCGCCAAATCGCGTAAACCCGATCAATGGGATATCGTCGGCACGCCGCAGTCGAAAGAAGCCTACGGCTGCATGCTGCGCAAAGACGACGCGCCGTTCAAAACGCTTATGGACGATACTATCGCTCATATCCAGACCTCCGGCGAAGCGGAGAAATGGTACGACAAGTGGTTTAAACAGCCTATTCCGCCGAAGGATCTGAACATGAACTTTACCATGTCGGACGATATGAAAGCCCTGTTCAAATCACCTAACGATAAAGCCGTAAACTAATAACGATAATAAGGGCGGGATTGCCCGCCCTATTGATTGCTGACCAAAGGCCCGGACAGACAGACGCGCTAAGGTCGTTCCCCGAAGCGCGGCAATAGGGGCCATTCATCAATCTTCAGGGTAGCGCTCGCTACCCTTTTTTACCGGAGTTTTTATGTCAACAAATTGGAACTGTGGAATCTTTTTTGAAGCGGCCCCGTTCGGCAACACCATCTATTTAGGCTGGCTATGGTCGGGTTTCCAGGTCACCATCGCCGTGTCGTTCTGCGTCTGGATTATTGCCTTTGTGGTCGGTTCCCTGTTCGGTATCCTGCGCACCCTGCCTAATCGGTTTCTGGCGGGGATAGGCACCTGTTACGTAGAGTTGTTCCGTAATATTCCCCTGATAGTGCAGCTGTTTATCTGGTATCTGGTGGTGCCGGAGCTGCTGCCGGCGTCCATTGGCACCTGGTTCAAAGCCGAATTGGACCCCACCATTCAGTTCTTTGTCTCCTCAATGCTGTGCCTAGGGCTGTTCACCGCCCCGCGCCTGTGCGAGCAGGTGCGCTCGGGCATTCAGTCGCTGTCCAAGGGGCAGTTGAACGCCGCGCTGGCGATGGGGCTCACGCTGGGGCAGGCCTACCGCTATGTCCTGCTACCTAATGCTTATCGGATCATCGTGTCGCCGATGACCTCAGAAATGCTCAACCTGGTAAAAAACTCGTCGGTCGCCTCCACCATCGGTCTGGTGGAGATGGCGGCGCAGGCCAGCAAATTGCTGGACTATTCCGCCCACGCCTATGAATCTTTTACCGCCATTACCCTGGGCTATCTGCTCATCAACGCCGTGATTATGCTGGTTATGCATTTTGTCGAACGAAAAGTGCGCCTGCCGGGCAATCTGGGGAGCAAATAATGTACGAATTCGACTGGAGTTCCATACAGCCGGGCCTGCCTTATATGCTGCAGGGGATGGCCGTTACGTTAAAAATTACCCTTACCGCGGTGGTGGTTGGCATTATCTGGGGCACCCTTTTGGCGGTGATGCGTCTTTCGCCGGTAAAACCCATCAGTTAGTTCGCCAAAATCTACGTCAATTTTTTCCGCTCGGTGCTGCTGTGGTTCTATCTGGTCGTGCCGAGCCTGCTGCAAAAGGGGCTGGGGCTATCGCCGCAGACCGATATTCGGCTTATTTCCGCCATGATTGCGTTTTCGCTCTTTGAGGCGGCCTATTATTCGGAAATCATCCGCGCCGGTATTGTCAGTATCGCCCGTGGGCAATCCTCCGCCGCGCTGGCGCTCGGCATGACGCACTGGCAATCCATGCAGCTGATTATTCTGCCGCAGGCCTTCCGCGCGATGGTACCGCTGCTGCTGACGCAGGGCATCGTGCTGTTTCAGGATACCTCGTTGGTTTACGTATTAAGCCTGGCCGACTTCTTCCGTACCGCCTCCTCTATCGGCGAACGTGACGGTACGCAGGTGGAAATGGTGCTGTTTGCCGGTTTGGTTTATTTTGTCATCAGCCTGAGCGCCTCCACGCTGATGAACTATTTGAAAAAAAGGACGGTTAGATGATTTCCTTGAAAAATATTTCCAAGTGGTATGGTCACTTTCAGGTGCTGACCGACTGCTCCACCGAGGTCAATAAAGGCGAAGTGGTGGTGGTATGCGGCCTCTCCGGCTCCGGTAAATCGACGCTTATCAAAACCGTCAATGGCCTTGAACCGATTCAAGAGGGGGAGATCCGCGTCAATGGCATCAGCGTCAGCGATAAACGCACCAATCTGGCACAGCTGCGCAGCAAAGTGGGGATGGTGTTCCAACACTTTGAGATCTTTCCCCATTTGTCGATTATTGACAATTTGACGCTGGCGCAGGTCAAGGTTCTGAAACGCGAAAAAGGCGCGGCGCGTGCTAAGGGGCTTACCCTGCTGGAACAGGTTGGCCTGGCGGCGCACACCAATAAATTCCCCGGTCAGCTGTCCGGCGGCCAGCAGCAGCGCGTGGCGATCGCCCGTGCGCTGTGCATGGATCCGGTGGCAATGCTGTTCGACGAACCCACCTCCGCGCTGGATCCGGAGATGATAAACGAAGTGTTGGATGTCATGGTGGAGCTGGCTCAGGAAGGGATGACCATGATGGTGGTCACCCATGAAATGGGCTTTGCGCGTAAAGTGGCCAACCGGGTGATTTGCATGGATGAGGGACGCATTATCGAAGACTCGCCCAAAGAGGCGTTCTTTGCCCATCCCCAATCGGACCGCGCCCGCGACTTCCTGGCGAAGATCCTGCATTAAGGGTGCTGCAGGTCGGGCAGGGTGTCCATTGCCCCTGCCCGGCGCACGGCATCGCCGAAGGGCTCATGTCTCGGGGGGGGTTCCGCCCGCGCCTTACGCGGCAGGTATCGCTTCTTGCCCCACGACGCCGTCCCAATCCCTCGATAACGTCCCTTTCCGACGATGCCATCCCTTATCCCTTGCAGGCGTCCCCTTTCCCACGCGCCCTCCTTATTCTTAATGTCCCAGCTTGTCTCCAGTTGGCGTCCTTTGCCGTCCCCTTGTTGCCGACAAGATCGTTAATGGAAAGGCTGGCGATGAAATTCATCGAAACCACAGTCCGGGCAGAACGGCAACGTTTCCGGCGTATAAAACGCCAGGGTATGATGAGATCGTTCGCACACCAGATTGCCCAGACCGACCACCTCGCCGCTGTGGTAAACGCCATGATGGCTAACGTCCTTGAACACCTCTTTCCATTCCAGCTGCGTCCGGTCGGTAATCTCCGCCAACCGCTGCCACAGGCTCTCTTTAATGACCCGTAAAAAAAGGTAAGCGCCCCGTGGAGGACGTCTTGAATTATTGGTGGGTTTGTTGTATGAGACAGTAAACCTACGTTACACGCTTATGTTCATTGCATTTTCACATTATATTGATTTTAATAACTTTTATTTCCATCCCGGTTTGAGTGATATGAAATTATCCATTAAAATTTAAGTGGACACTATCATCGCCGGATTATCCATGATCTGACAGCCGTCCCTTATAGGATGCGGGTTCACTAGGCATCGTAGTGGAACATTTTCTTACCGGGCCATACAACAAACCCACCAATAATTCAAGACGTCCTCCACGGGGCGCTTACGATTTAAGCCGGGTGATTGGCCGCCTGCGCGAACGTCACCGCTGAAATCCGCTCTACGCGGCGGGCCAGCGGCGGTGGCGCTAGGGCTGATGTCCCCGTCATCGCGGCGGGATAGCGCTGAAAATAGGCGTTTTAAGCGGTGGGCTAACGCCGCTGGTATTCACCTTATGCGGCTTGACGCCATTTCCGAAACACGCCTTAAGCAGCGGGCTAGCGCCGCTGATACACCCCTACTGCGGCTGACATCCGTGCTGACACTGGGCTTAAGCGGCGCTGGTCGCGGCGTTTACGTCGATCGCCACCGCGCCGCCTTGCGCTTCCTCCTCCGCACGCAGCGCAGCGGAGAGCTCCACCCGCATCTCGGCGGGCAAATGCGGGCAGCCGAGCAGAATTTGCCGTGCCAGGCCGCGCAGCTCGGGGGGCAATGTCCCCAGCCGCCGCGCCAGCAGGCTAAGAATCGGCCTTTCGGAAGCTCGGTTGAGCGCCAGCAAACGCTGGAAAACGACCATACATCGTCGGCGGGGACGGCGGCAAAATAGGTGGCTATATGCTCTAGAAGATTATCAAACGCCGCCGACTCGAATCCCGGCAACCGATTAAGCCAGCGCTGGCAATGCTCCGCCAATCGCTGCTCAGGGAGTGCGTTGAAGGCCAGCACGCTCAATTCCCGCAACATCCCCGCTTGCAGATGACTCGGCCAGCGGTCAATCAGGCCCAGCAGCGCATCATATAACTCAGACGCCTGCCTGGCATCGAGTCCGTGAAAAACCTGACCCATCATCGTCTTGACCGTCGCGTGCTGTTGTTCGGGGGTCAGCCGATACGCCGCGCCGCGATGTTCCTCCCGACCCAGCCAGGTCATCACCTCGCTGAATCACGCCGTGCCGCTGGCCCTCGCGGCGGTCGATAGCGTGGCGCGCCCTGGCAGAAAGGAAACGCCGGCGCGGTTGCGCTGCTTTGGCGGCAGCGGTGGCGGAACATCGCCCGCGTCCACGCGTCGCGCAGGCGCCGGCGATGCGAGGGTACCGGCACGGGGAAACATCCAATGCAGGGTAATCACGAATGTCTCCTGAGGGCGGCCCCGCGGCGGCAACGGCCGAAACGCCGCACTTTCTGTCGGGCCATCGAGTTCAGCGCGCGGCGCCTTGCTCGCCGCACGGCCCTCCTCTGCACGCTGAAGGTGACCGCCTGCGCTATCGCGCGCAGCGCGTGCGATAGCGCCCGCCGCGCTGCCCTGTTCAACACGCCGGATATGGCCGGTGAGCATGAACGATAAAGCCCGTAGCGTACTGATATTCGGTTTTTTTTCTCCAGCGGGCGCGGTAATAACGGCGTCCCCGTCGCCACGCTCCGCCGGCGCACTGCCACTTCGTCCGGCGTGATGCCGAGCGCCGCCGCGGTAAGTTAAAAACGAGCTAAGCATGCATGATTCCTTTCTATTTAAGGCCTTTCTAGGCCAAGGCGGGCAGTATAGCCAGGGCTGTTGGCCTTAAATATCACGGATTCACCTTAATTGACTCGTTTCAATTCATCTTCGCGGCCGGCGCGGCAAAAAAAAACCGGCCGGTGTCACTGTTCAAGACGCCCCTTGGCAAGAGATTATCCCCTGCCCTGGCTTCGTCCGTTAGTCGCTTATCATGCCTGCGTGGCGCCGGTTGCCCTTATTCCAGCCATTCCGTGTGGAACACCCCTTCCTTATCGATACGCTTATAGGTATGGGCGCCAAAATAGTCGCGCTGGGCCTGGATCAGGTTGGCCGGCAGCACGGCGGAACGATAGCTATCATAGTAAGCGATGGAGGCAGAGAAGGTCGGCGTCGGAATGCCGTGCTGAACCGCATAGGCCACGACATCGCGCAGCGCCTGTTGATAGTCATCGGCAATCTTCTTAAAGTACGGCGCCAGCAACAGGTTGGCGATCGCCGGATCCTGAGCATAGGCATCGGTAATTTTTTGCAAGAACTGCGCCCGGATAATGCAGCCGGCGCGGAAAATTTTCGCGATTTCGCCGTAATTCAGATCCCACTGGTTCTCATCCGAGGCGGCTTTTAATTGGGAGAAACCCTGCGCATAGGAAACTATTTTGCCCAAATAGAGCGCACGGCGCACTTTCTCAATAAAATCCGCTTTATCACCGCTGAACGCTTCAGTTTGCGGACCGGTGAGCACCTTGGACGCCGCCACGCGCTGCTGCTTCAGGGATGACAGGTAACGGGCAAACACCGATTCGGTAATCAGACTCAGCGGCTCCCCTAAATCCAGCGAGCTCTGGCTGGTCCATTTGCCGGTGCCTTTGTTAGCCACTTCATCGAGAATAACGTCCACCAGGAACTGGCCCTGCTCATCCTTTTTGGTGAAGATATCTTTCGTGATGTCAATCAAGTAGCTGCTCAGCTCGCCTTTGTTCCATTCGCTAAAGGTGCTGGCCAGTTGCTCATTGCTCAGACCCAGCGCATTCTTCAGCAGCGCATAGGCTTCAGCAATCAGCTGCATGTCGCCGTATTCGATGCCATTATGCACCATTTTGACATAATGGCCGGCGCCATCGGGACCGATATAGGTCACACAGGCTTCGCCATCGGCGCGCGCGGCGATTTTTTCCAGGATGGGGGCCACAAGCTCATAGGCGTGTTTCTGTCGTAAGCGCCCCGTGGAGGACGTCTTGAATTATTGGTGGGTTTGTTGTATGGCCCGGTAAGAATATGTTCAACTACGATGCCTAGTGAACCCGCATCCTATAAGGGACGGCTGTCAGATCATGGATAATCCGGCGATGATAG
>NZ_JBLKSS010000109.1:0-7016 GCF_047607725.1 Sodalis sp. (in: enterobacteria)
CGGCGCTGATGTATACGCTGATCGGCAGTTGCAAACTGAACGGCGTGGAGCCGGAAGCGTATCTGCGCCATGTGCTGGCGATTATCGCGGATCATCCCATCAACAAAATCAAAGAGCTCCTGCCGTGGAACCTCACCATCACTGCTGAATAACTGTCAATACGGCGCTGGGCGTACGCTTACTTCTCATCCGTCCCCAACAAGTGGGTTAACCCCGGCTGCTGCATGCGGTCGCGCAACGACATCTGGTTTGGCGGGAAAGGCGCGATAACCGGCGCCAGCGCAGCGCCCAGGCTGAGTACGATAAGCAGAAGCAAAGCCATCACCGCACCTTTATTGCGACCAAAACGGCGCAATGCCCGCCGGCCTGGTGAACGGCTCGCCGGCGCCGCGGCGTCGGCTAACGGCTGTATCTGTTGCAGCGTCATAGCGGTCCTCACTCTAATGAGATGCGCGGATCGATCCACGCATACAACACATCCACGATAAAACTGGCGATGATGACAATGGCGGAGGTCACCAGCGTCACCTCCATAATGACCGGATAATCCCGTTCAAAAGCGGCACGCACGGCAAGCTGCCCCATACCGGGCCAGCCGAAAACGGTTTCGGTGATCGCCGCGCCGCCGAACAGCCGGGGGATCAGCAATCCAATCACCGTGACGACCGGTATCAAGGCGTTGGCCAACGCATGTTTGTAAATCGTGACGCGCTCGCTCACGCCTTTCGCACGGGCGGTGCGGATAAAATCTTCCTTTAATACCGTGATCATGGCCGAGCGGGTATAGCGCACCAGCTCCGCCATATTGGCCACGGCCAGGACCAGCGTGGGCAGCACCAGATGACGGACCACGTCCAGAAATCCGCCCCCGCCTTCGCTTATCATGCCCCCGCCGGCAGCCACGGCAGTTTGATGGCAAAAACAATCACCAAAATCAGCCCAAACCAGAACGGCGGTACCGACAAACCGAAGAAACTGAACATCACCGTGGCATGATCAAACGGACTGTTGCGCCGTCTGGCCGATATCACACCAAGAGGAACCGAGAGCAGCACGGCGGCCACCAGCGAACAGGCCGCCAGCAACAGGGTATTGGGCAATTGCTGTGCGATAATGCCCGCGACGGGTAACCGGACGCTGAGCGACGGGCCGAAATCCCCCCGCAGAATGCCGCTCAGCCAGTGTCCGTACTGGACGATAAAGGGCTGGTCCAGTCCCATAAGCTTCTTCATCAATGCCGCATCTTCCGGCGACATGCTGGGATCGATAAGAATCGAGGGGCCGCCGGACGCCATCGTGATAAGCATGAAAGCCACAAAAGACACCACCAGGAGAAGCACCGCCGCGCTTAACAATCGGCGTACAAAATACCGTACCATCAGCGCCACCTTGTTGAGTCAATGCCGTTATCGGTCCCGCCGAACGTCGGCGAGTTCACCCAGGCTGTAGCGATATCCCAACGTGGGCGACCAGCCGTGGATGGCGGAGGAGAGACATTCAATGTCGTGGGCGTAATACAGGAAAATCACCGGCGCATCGTCGGCGATAATTTCCTGTACCCGCTGGTAAATGTTGATGCGCTCGCCCTCGTCTACCGTCAGGCGGCCTTTTTCCAGCAGCGCGTCGGTTTGTGGATTGGAATACTTGGCAATATTCAACGACCTGTTGGTGCCGTAGTAGGTGATGATGTCCGGATTGGGTGCAGTGATATACCAAGTAATCGCCTCCTGAACATCGGAAGGTTTCGCGCGTAACCGCTGAACCAGCGCGCCGAAATCACCAGCTTTCAGGGTGACGTCGACGCCCAGTTTCTTCCAGGTATCCTGCAAGATCAGCGCGATCTGTTGGCGGGTCATATTGCCCACGTCCACCTCAAGCAAAAATTTCAATGGCTTACCGTCTTTGCTTCTGATGCCGCGGGCGCCGACTTTCCAACCGGCATCATCCAAAATCTGCGCGGCCCGCGCTAAATCGAAGTCATAACGTTTAACGCTGCTGTTATGGTACTTAGCGAGCACCGGCGTAATGGGGGAGGCCGCCGGCTCCGCCATACCGTACAGGCTGCTGTCGATAATGGAACGGCGATCGGTGGCATAGGCCAACGCCTGCCGCACCTGCTTATCATTGAACGGGAAAACCTGGTTATTCAGGCTCACGAAGAAGTAGGTATTCGACAGCACTTCGTTGACCCGCAGCTTGGAATTAGCTTTGATGGCATCCATCTGGTAGGGCTCGATCAGCATCCAATCGAGCTGCCCGCTTTGCAGCTGGGCGAATTGCTGCTCAAGATCGGGCATGACTTTGAATGCCACGGCGTCCAACTGCGGCTTGCCGCCAAAGAAGTCATCAAACCGCGCCAGGCGGACATAGGAGCCAGGAACGAACTCGGCGAATTGAAACGGCCCGGTACCGATGGGGCGTTTGGAAAACGCCGCGGGCTGCGTGAATTGCTCGGGCGTCCAATCGCCCAGGCTGTGTACGGGGAGTATTGGCGCCAGGTAACCCAGCAGCACCGGCAAGGCGGGGGTGGGATCGGTGGTGACCAATTTGACGCTATAATCATCCAATTTTTCCGCCCGGACCAACATGGTGAAATTGGAGCGCTGCGGGAAACTGATTTCTGAATTCAGCCAGACCTTATTAATGGCGAAAATGACATCGTCCGCCGTGAAGGCCGTACCGTCATGCCACTTCACATTTTTACGCAGATTAAACGTCCAATTCAGTCCATCTTCGGCCACCGTCCAGCTTTCGGCGAGATCGCCCACCACTTTTTGCCCCGGATCGCCGTAAGTGGTCAAGTTGTTGAACAACACGCGGTTCACCATGACGTTCTGCACGCCGCCAATCAAAGGCCAAAGCGCCGGGTTACTGATGACCGGCAGCGTGAAGACGCCGCACGCAACGGCGAGCGCCGCGAGCGCAACCGTACGCGCAAGCGTTGCCAGCAATGACCGGCGGGATAAGCACATAACATCATGCGGTGTAGTCGTGGACATCTGAACCCTCTCTTTGATGTTGCTCAATCAGGTCCGGCTACGGGACGGAATGACGGTGCTATCGAGCCGGGACAAAAATTGGATAAGCTATTGCAGGCCGGGAACCATAGATGGAACGTGCAGACTTTCGCCCACCGAATGGACGCCTTTTCCCAGGCTGGAGCCGATGGATACGGCGGGGATACCGAGGGACAAGGGGATATTCACGTCGGTGCTGGAGTAGGTTTTGTTGGGGGTGATGCCCATCGCCGTTAAGACGTCACAGGCGGTGCGAATCAGCGGGTGCGCTGCATCGATACCCCCACCGGGACGGTCGCCCACTTGCTCGATGTCGTGCTGACAGCCGAATTCCTGCGCCGTCGTCTGGAAAATATCGCGTGCCGCGGTGGCGACCTTTTCCAGTTCTACCTGGGAAACGGAGCGCATACCGATCACCGCCACCGCCTCTTGTGCAATGACATTGACCGACACACCGCCGTTAAACTTGCCGACATTCAGCGTGGTTTTAGGATCGCGCGGCACCGGGATTTGGCAAAAACGGGCGCAGGCGGCAGCCAGGCCATGCACCGCGCTCGGGTTGCCAAAAGCGGAGAAACTATGGCCGCCTTCGGCCCGGTAGGTGATCTTGTATCTTTTACTGCCGGCGCCGCCATAAAGCCACCGTGCCCAGATCGCCGTCATAGGCCACCACGGCGTCAACATTATCACCCCAGGTGGCCATCAACCGGCGAATGCCGCGCAGATCGCCCAATCCCTCTTCACACACGCTGCTCGCCAGGATCAAATCGCAGGGCAGGGACAGGTTGCTCTCCTGCAACAGACGAGCAAGGCTGATGAGATTCGCCACCGTGGCGGAGTTATCCCGAATACCGGGACAATAGAGGTGATCGCCCTCGATACGCGGTTGCAGGGGTGTTTCGAGAGGAAAGACGGTATCCATATGGGAAACGACCATAACGCGCGGCCCATTACCGGCGCGACGTCCCGTTACATTGCCGATCTCGTCGATGGCCACATCGGTCAGCCCCACTTCGGAAAAGCGCCGCGCGATATGCGCACCGCGTTTGGCTTCGTTAAAGGAAGGGGCCGGAATGGTCGCAATAGCGACCGCTTCGTCCAGCAGCCGTTTGGCATTGCGTTCAACAAGCCGCATTATCGCGGTGAGGTCAGGTTCCATAAGAAATAAGCTCCTACTTTGCGCTCCACAAGGGCAGACCGGCCAAAGGAAATAGGCTTAGGAGGGGATTCACGCTGTGAATTCACGCCAAAACCCGCTGCGGTATGTGGCCCGGATGTAGAGGTATTGGGAGAATATGACTTCTCTTATGTTAGCGAGATAACGATATTTGTTGCTTGAAACTCGGTCAATCTTGAATCAATAATTCAACATATGACATATTTATGTATCTAGGGCAGGACGATGGACGAAAGCGATAACCATGGAATGATCGACGCCGGTGAAGCCACCCGCCGATTAAGAGTGAGTTTTGCGACGTTATATTCCTACGTAAGCCGGGGCCTTATCCATTCAGAGGCCCAGCCCGGCAATACCCGCACCAGACTGTATTCCACGGCGGATATTGAACGGCTTATTTGGCAGAAAACCCTGGCGCGCAAGCCTTCTGCGGCCGCGGCTACCGCCTTGAGCTGGGGATTGCCGGTACTGGAAACCCGCATCAGCCAGATTCAAAATGGCATGCTGACCTACCGCGGACGAAATATTCTTGAACTGGCCGATGCGAGTACGTTGGAAGACGTGGCGATGCTGCTATGGAACGCGCCGGTAAATCCGTTTGCCGACGCCCGTTTTACCCATGCGGACATCCCCGGCTGGTCTGAGGCGGCAGAGCGGCTTAGGGATGATCCGGTTATCGATCGGGCCATTACGCTCATGTCGTTTGTGCGCCGCGTTCTGAAAGACGCCGACGATACCTCTGTGTTGGCGGCGCAGCTGGTGCAGGCCATGGCTGCCGCCGTCGTCACCGGGACGCCCGATGTCGAACGCCCTTTGCATGAGGCGCTCGCCGCCTGCTGGCACGCGCCCGCCGCCGCGGATGTCATCCGACGCGTGCTGGTGTGCGGCGCGGAGCATGAATTGAATACGTCCTCATTTTCGGTGCGCGTCGCGGTGTCCACCGATGTCGATCTGGCAACCTGCCTGCTTACCGGTCTGACGGCCTATTGCGGTTATGAACATTCTGGCGTGGTGCTGGAGACCAGAGAACTGTTGCGCCAGGTTATGGCGGAAGATGATCCCACCCCGCTCATCGCCTCCCTGACCCGGACCGGCGTGCCAGTAGCGGGGTTTTTCCACCGCCTTTATCCGGATGGCGCTCCGCGCGCCCGGGAGATTCTTTCTCACCTCAGGGTTCCGGCTCCCGTCGCCCGGACAATCGAGGCCATCGGCCAAATCACGGGCTTAAAACCCTATATAGAATTGGCGCTGGTCATCGTTGAGCAGGTGTATCACCTGCTGGTGGGGGCTGCTGAGGCGATGTTCATTACCGGCCAGTCCGTCGGTTGGATATCCCATGCCATGGAGCAAAAAATGAGCGGTATCCGAATCCGTCCACGCGCCAGCGCGGGACGTTAGTTTTCCCGCCGCCCTTCGTGGGACGGTGACGTTCCCTTCATTGGCGCCAGCGCCGCACCCTCGCGCCCGGCGCCCCCCCCGTCCCCCAGCGATTCACACAGGAAATCAATAAACACGCGGCTTTTGAGCGGCATAAACGGCCCCGCGGGCCAAAGCGTCCATAAGGGCTCACAGCGTTCGGAAAATCCCTCCAGCAAGCCAACCAGCGACCCACGCCGGAGATCATCTTGTACGTAATAATCGGGAAGCCAGGCGAGTCCCAACCCCTTTCTGGCAAAATCCCGCAGCGCATGCATGTTGTTGTACACCATTGTCAACGGTAGCGCGGCAAACTGGGCGGGAGAAAAGGTCTTCAGTTGCCACAGTTCCAGCTTACCGCTGTGGGGAAAACGGTAATGTACACAGGCATGCCCTGCCAAATCCGCTGGCGTCTCGGGCATTCCTGCCCGGTTGAGATAGGCTGGTGACGCCACCACGCTGGAGCTGAAGGTGGTGATTTTGCGCGCCATCAAGCGCGAATCGGCGACATGGCCACTGCGTAACGCGACGTCATAGCCTTCTTCAATCACGTCGACCAGGCGGTCGCTGAAATCGAGATCAAGCACGATCTCAGGGTATCTGACGGCGAACGTCGTCATCCACGGGAACGCCTGACTTTCCTGGGCCAAACTTATCCATAGCGTGCCGGAAGGGGCATGGTTGGCCTACAGCAGCTCATTTCTGGCCACCTCGACGGCGCTGAGGATCCCGACGTAGCGCTCATAAAAGCGCATACCCTCCGTCGTCAGCGCCATGCTGCGGGTGTTGCGGTTCATCAGCCGGGTGGCAAGGTGCTGTTCCAGGCGGGTAATGGCTTTGCTCACCGCCGAAGGAGAGAGGCCGGTGACCCTGGCGGCCGCCACAAAACTGCCTGATTTGACGACCTGAACAAAAATGTCGAGATTATCCAATCTGCGCCATGCCGTCTCCGCGCTAGTGATTATTTTTCACGAAAGTCGTGAATAGAAGCTTGTTTTTCAGCAATCCGCTTCAGGATACTGTTAATGCCCCTACGCTTGCAAAGAGAGAAGTGAACATCGCATGTTGAAGGCACTGTTGATATTAATGTTGAGGGCATTTGTTTCTCAGACGACGGAATATCTGCCGATTGGCCTCCTCCCCCTGATAGCAAAAGATCTACAGGTGACACAGGTGCAGATTCCGACGTATCCGATCATCTGTTCCGGCGACATCCGATCAGTTATTCCGATATTTTTCGATCACCCATTCCAGTGATATTCGATCAGTAAGCGCCCCGTGGAGGACGTCTTGAATTATTGGTGGGTTTGTTGTATGGCCCGGTAAGAATATGTTCCACTACGATGCCTAGTGAACCCGCATCCTATAAGGGACGGCTGTCAGATCATGGATAATCCGGCGATGAT
>NZ_JBLKSS010000110.1:0-6623 GCF_047607725.1 Sodalis sp. (in: enterobacteria)
TCATCGCCGGATTATCCATGATCTGACAGCCGTCCCTTATAGGATGCGGGTTCACTAGGCATCGTAGTGGAACATATTCTTACCGGGCCATACAACAAACCCACCAATAATTCAAGACGTCCTCCACGGGGCGCTTACTAAAAAATAGCGCCACCCCGATCCCCATGAAGCCTTGAATCATCGCGATATGATAGTAATCCACGTCGGTGGTGAAATCGGAACGCATGAAACAGGAGATGCCAATCACCAAAAACGATCCGCCCGCCAACAGCCGGAGGTCGAATTTATGCGCGTAGCGACCGACCAGCGGCGACAGAAACACCGGCAAAATACCGATGGGCGCCGCCGCCAGGCCGACCCAGACCGGCGTGTAGCCAAGCTGGGTCTGCAACCATTGCGGCAGCAGCAAGTTGATGCCAAAGAAACCGGAATAGCCCAGTACCAGCGCCCGCGCCAGCGTTCCGAAAGAAAAGTTGCGGTATTTGAATAGCCGGAGATCGATAATAGGGTGTTTGTCGGTCAACTCCCAAATGACCAGCGCCACCAGCGAAATCACGGAAATCAAAGTGCCGACAATGATAAATACCGACTCAAACCAATCGAGATCGTTCCCCTTATCCAGCACCACCTGCAACAAGCCGACCCCCAGCACCAGCAGCGCCAGCCCGACATAATCAATCAGCTGGGTCACCGTCGTCTCCGGCCGGTTCTTAAACTGTGCCAGAACCAACATGGCCGCGAATATGCCGATAGGCACGTTAATGAAGAAGATCCACGGCCAGGTATAGTTATCAGTTATCCAGCCGCCGGCCAGCGGACCGACGATGGGCGCCACCACGGTGACCATCGCCAAAAGCGAGAGCGCCATCCCCCGCTTGGCGGCGGGATAGATGGACAGCAACAGCGTTTGCACCATGGGGTAAAGCGACCCGGCGAAGAAGCCCTGCAGGGCGCGGAAAATGACCAACTGCGTCATATTTTGCGCGATACCGCACAAAAATGAGGTGATGATAAACAGCAGCACCGAGGCCAAAAACAGCTTCGTTTGCCCCATGCGCCGCGACATCCAGCCGGTCAGCGGCAGCGCGATGGCGTTGGACACCGCGAACGAGGTGATAACCCAGGTCCCCTACTCCGAACTCACCCCCAGGTTGCCGGAAATCGTGGGCAGCGCGACGTTGGCGATGGTCGTGTCCAGCACCTGCATAAAGGTCGCCAGCGACAGGCCGATGGTGGCCAGCACCGGTCCGTCCTGATTATGCATATCCACCGTCACATTGGTGGACAAACCGACCCGCAGCGGATGGTTATCCAGATTCTCCGGATCCAAGCGGATGCGCACCGGCAGGCGCTGCACGATTTTGATCCAGTTGCCGCTGGCGTTCTGCGCCGGTAGCAGCGAGAAAGCGCTTCCGGTACCGACGCCCAAACTTTCCACTTTTTTGCCGTGGTAAGTGATGTCGCCGCCGTAGAGATCGGCGTTAATGTCCACCGGCGGACCTATGCGCATCGACAGCAGCTGCGTTTCCTTGAAGTTGGCGTCGATCCACACATCATCCAGCGGCACCACTGCCATCAACGCGGCACCCGGCTGAACACGGTTGCCCACCTGTACCGAGCGTTTGGCGACAAAGCCGCTGACCGGCGCCACCAGCGTACTGCGGACATGACTGAGATAGGCGCTGTGCAGCAAGGCGGCGGCGTCTTTGACGTCCGGATGGAATGCGATAGTGGTATCGTCTACCAGCGCGAAGGTCGTGTTCAACTGTTGCTGTGCCGACGTCAGCGAGGTTTCCGCCGAAGTCAAGGCATCACGGGCGTGGGACAACTCTTCCTGTGAAATGGCGCCATCGCGCGCCAGATTGGCGCGGCGCTGATAATCGCTACGCGCGCGCTGCAGTTCCACTTTGCGCGCGGCGACCATCACTTTGTAATTGTCCACGTTGCTGTACATCCCGCTACCTGGCGCACCACCCTGGCCAGATTGGCCTCGGCGCTCTCCTGCGCCACGATGGTATCGCTGGGATCCGGCGCACCAGCAACTGTCCTTGTTTGACGTAGTCGCCATTATCGGCCGCGATAGTGGTCACGGTACCCGCCACCTGCGGTGTAATTTGCACCATGTTACCGGTCACATAAGCGTCGTCGGTGCTTTCGTAAAACCGGCCGTGTAGCCAGTAATACAACCCAAAAGTGACCAAATAGATGACGACGACCGCCAGCAGGAGAAGCAGCATCATTCTGCGCTTGCCTTTATTGCGCGCCGGCGCAGCACCGGCGTTATCGGGCCTGGTGTTGCCCGCATTTTGTTGCACACTCGATTGCGATTCAGCCATAAAATGAGTTCTCAGTCTGTTTTAATTATTCTGCGCCACGACAGGCGCGGCCGGGAGAGACGCGGGGGTCTGGAAACCGCCGCCCAGCGCCTGCATCAGCACGATGGCCGTATCGGTACGTTCGGCGTTGATGCTGGCCAGCTCTCGCTCGGCCTGAATCAGTTGCTGTTCCACGCTCAGCGCATCGAGATAGTTACCGATACCGGCGCTGTAGCGCTGCATGGCGTTGTCCCAAGACGCTGGCGCGATATCCCGCGCCCGCGTTTGTTGCTGCACCTGAGTTTCCAGCGATGACAGGCGCGTAATGGCATCGCCGATATCGCCGAGGGCACTGACCAGCGACTGGTTGTATTGCGCTACCGCCAAATTGTAGTCGGCATTGCTGCCCGCCAAATCCGCGCGCAAGCGGCCGCCGTCAAAGATAGGTAACGACAGCGCCGGACCGATGGTAAAGAAGCGGCTGGGCGCGCCGAAAAACGCATCGCCCAAAATCGATTTAGTGCCGGCCGCGGCGCTGAGATTCAAGTTGGGATAAAAGGCGGTTCGGCTGACCTTGATATCCTTGGCGGCGGCTTCAACCCGCCAGCGGGCGGCGGCCGAGCAGTTCCGCCGGCAGCGGCGCCGGCAGGCTCACCGCGGCCGGCACAATCAACTGCGGACGCGGCAGGGTATGGGCGGCGTCGGGGCCTTGGCCCACCAGTACCGCCAGGCGGATTCCAGCGGCGGTCACCTGTTGACGCGCGGCGGTCAGCGTCGCCTACGCCGCCGCTTCCAAACTTTCGGTCTGCTGATATTGGAACTTACTGTTAAGCCCGGCGGTAAACCGGCGCTGCGCCAGATCCAGCATCGCGTGGGCTTCGCCGTAATCGTTATAGGCGCGCGCCACATTGGCCACCAGCGTCAGACGGGCCGCCTGGCGATCTACTTCGCCAGCATTGGCGCGCCCAACCGCCGCTTCTCAGGCTGTCCGCTGGCCGCCCCATAAATCAAAGGTGTAGTTAAAATCGGCGGACAAGGTTCTGACGGTGCCGTATTGCTTACCTTGACCGTTATAGTCATCCACGCGGGCGTCGGCAACCTGCAAATCGGGACTATTCTGTAGCGTGCGACGGATCAGGGCGTCAAGGTTGCTGTCACCCAAGCTGTTCCACCAATCGGCAGCCGGCCAGCTGGCGCTGGAAAGCTTGGCCGATGAAAAGGTTTGTTGCCCGGCGAGGGTATTGGCGTCCAGCGCCCGGCCTTCGGTATGTAAACCGTAAGGCAAGGCGCAGCCCGCCAGCATCATCGCGCTTAAGAGCTGTAATAAACGAATGCGCAACGGCATAGTGTTAGTAACTCCTTAAATACCGGCAGGACCCACCAGCTTGTTGAGCAGACGGGCAAATTCTTTAAACTCGGCGGGGGTAAGCGGCGCCATAAGATCATTTAGGGTGTGGGTGATAATCGACGGCAATTGCCGACAAAAAACGCGTCCGGTATCGGTCAAAGAAAGCCGCATTTGGCGGCGATCGTCGGTGCAGCGCACGCGCGCAATCATATTTTTGTTTTCCAGACGATCCAGCATGCACGAGGTGGCGTCTCTGTCCAGATTCATTCGGCGGCAAATCTCCGCCGACGTTTCCAGCCCTTCACGACACATCAGCAGCATGACCTTGCACTGCGCCGCGGTAATATCGTGGGGCAGCAACCAGGTTTCCAATAGCCGATCTTTATCGCTATTAAGCCAGTGAATGTTGCGGCCCAGTTGAAAGACCTCTTCCAACTGCTCCGGCGCGAAGTGCTTCATCTTAATCCATGCCTAGGCAGCTATTCCGCGGGCAACTATAGCCTTATTAATTAAAGTAAACAATAGTCAGTTTTGTAACTAGGTATTTACGAAAACAGACAAAACTAGGCAAATTGGCCACATTTCCGCCGGCGTCGGCGAAAAAACGGTGCCCATAAAGGCTGTCGGCGGCCAAGGCGGCCGCTCCTTGTAGGCGCCACGCTTGCTCGGGTGTTTATGGCGCCTAACCGCCTGCTGGACGCCTAACCACGGGCTGGACGTTTAACCGCCCGCCCAATGCCTCACCGCACGCCGGACGCGGTGATAGCACCCCGCGACCGGGCGGAAAGGGAAATATAAAGGAAAGTATGCGTTAGCGCTTATGCCATTGCATATGTAGTAAAGGAAAAGAATTTCCTTGGGCATCGACCTCGGATCGGCCCGTCTGGACAAACCCATAATGCTGGTAAAATCCTAGCGCCTGAGGGTTATGTTCATTGACATCCAACGTCAGATCGCCGCGCAGGGCCACGGCATAGTCTAATAGCCGCCGGCCGATACCTCTGCCGCGCGCCGCTGCCTCTATAAACAATATCTCGACGTGGTTATCGGATAAGCCAATGAAGCCACGGGGCCCGTGTTGCGCCTCGTCCGCCACCCAAACATCCAGCGCGGGCAAATAGTGCCGCGCCACCAGCGTGCGTAGCGCGTCGATTTCCATTTCGCTGAGGAAATGATGGGTAGTGCGGACGGAGCGCTCCCAGAGGGCCACCAACGGTGGGTTATCGGTAGCAGTATGTGCTCTTATCGTTATCATGGGAGTCACTAGGTAAGGTGTTAGCAAAAAATGCAACGTGCCCCGGTGTCACCAGGCTCGCGTTTCGGCCGCGGTGTTTACCACAGGCCAGCTCGGTCAAAACGACATGTTACCGCAGGGCGCGCCCTCGGTCAGCCTGTGGTGCTGACCGCCGGCTGCTAAGCAACACTAGCCGGGTCTCAAGCCCATCAAATCGGCATGTCGCCTCGAAACACGTGGTACAGGCACGTTTCCTGAATAAGAAACGCCCGCGTCAGTGCGCTGGCGCGCGGCGCCGCTTGGACGCCGGAGGTGATAGCCGCATCGTCACGATCGGGAAATAAGTGGCGCGCGGCGCGATAGCCGCTACGGTCGGGCCGCGGCGTATCGGCAGCGCGATATCGGCGCGGGTGTGCCAGGCATCGCCCGCGATGCCGTACCAAGCGCGCTGCAGCGGCAGGCGGTCTTGATGCTGGTTGAGAATAAAAACTTCACCGGTGACTGGATTTTTCCACAGGCGGGTGGACAATGTAGCGCCGGGAGCCAGAATGCCTAACTCTACCGAATACCAATGGGCGGAGGTCGCCTGGCACGCCAGTGGGAGATGGCCCTGATTGTTAACGGTTACAGAAAAAACCTGTAGCCCGGCGTTACCGCGGTGGTAATTTACCGTATCGCCAGCGCTGGCGGTGTGGGTCAGCAATAACAGGCCGGACAGCAGTATTCCCCGCGCGTTCATCGACATCTCCGTCAAACAAGACGATTGGCGCCGGTAATGGCCGGTGGTGTACTGGATTAGGGCGTTATCATACGCTTTTTGAGGACGAACAATGAAGTTTACCGGTTGGAAAACCGGCGTGGGCGCCCTGGCGCTGGCGTCGCTGCTGTGCCAGGCGTGTTACGCCGCCGAAATCAACACCATCGCTATTTTGACGCCGGAGCCCGGCACGGATTACGGCTGGAATCAGCAGGGTATCAATGCGGCGCGTGAAGCGGGCAAGAAAGAGGGCGTCAAGGTGCTGGTCGCCGACAATCTCGGCTATGGCGATGTGCGCCCCACCCTGCGGGATCTCGCCGACGACGGCGCGCAGCTGTTTATCGCCCACGCCAGCGGCTATAACCAGGCGGCGCCGGAAATTAGCGCCCAGACCGGCATACCGGTCGCCATTACCGACAGCCCGTCCTCGTTGAAGGCCAGCCGCGTTGCCGATTATACCGTCAGCGGCCAGGAAGGGGCCTGGCGGGCGGGCACCCTGGCGACCAAAATGTCCCGCAGCGGCACGCTCGGCATTGTCGTGTCCGGCGCGCCGCCGGCCTGGAACGCCCAGGCCGCGGCCTTTGTGCTCGGCGCCCGGGCGGCGCGCCCCGCGATTCAGATCCGCTATGCGGTTATTGGTCCTGCCGCCTACAGCGATGCCGCCGGCGGTAAACGCGTCACCGCGTCGGTGATTGCCGCCGGCGCCGACGTTATTTTCGGCGAGGGCAACGGTTCGAGCTTCGGCATGTTGCAGGCGGTGGAAACCACGCCCGCCCAGGACGGCGGCAAAGTCTGGTTTATCGACGTCATCGGCGACAAATCCCCCATCTGCAGATTCCGACGTATCCGATCATCTGTTCCGGCGACATCCGATCAGTTATTCCGATATTTTCCGATCACCCATTCCAGTGATATTCGATCACGTGTTCGCTCATCTTCTGACTCAGTTTTAGTCTATTTTTCCTGTGC
>NZ_JBLKSS010000111.1:0-5922 GCF_047607725.1 Sodalis sp. (in: enterobacteria)
CCGTTCAAGCATTCAAAATAAATGAAGTGCTCCTGTGTTTTTGCAAACAATTCTGGACTGTCCAAAATAGCCATTTTTTAGAGTTCAAAGGAGTCCAGAATTGACTGCAAATTAGTCCAGAATCTTTTGCATCGCTACAGGAATCCGACGATCCAGCTTAAAATGATTGTGGCGACGGTTATCAGCAGCACGGTCCAGCCGGCCTGCAGGAAACCCAGACCGTAGGTGTCGATATCGCTCCAAAGTTGATTCATGGCTGCGCCTCCGGGGATGCCTGGCGGAAGTCCTGATGTAAAATGCGACGCAAAAACTGCCGTAACCGCGGGCTTTCCGGATCATGAAGGACTTTTCCTGGCGGGCCGTCCTCCGCCATAACGCCCTGATCGAAAAACAGCACCCGGCTCGACACATCGCGGGCGAAAGCGATCTCATGGGTCACCAGCAACATGGTCATCCCCCCCCTCCGCCAACGACGCCATCAGCGACAGCACCTCGCCCACCAGCTCGGGATCCAGCGCCGACGTCACTTCATCAAACAGCATCAATTGCGGTTTCATCGCCAGCGCGCGGGCGATGGCTACCCGCTGCTGTTGCCCGCCGGAAAGCAGCGCAGGATACTGCAGCCGTTTTTCGTACAAGCCAACCCGGTCAAGCAGCGCTTCCGCCTCGTCAATGGCCTGCATGTGCGGCAATTTACGCACCCGCAGCGGCGCTTCGATCACATTTTCCAGTACCATCATATACGGCCATAAGTTGTAGCTTTGAAAAACCATGCCGATGCGGGCCCGCAGCAGTTTTAATAGCGCCGGCGTCGGCTGAGCGCGCGCGCCTTCGCGGAAATCAAAGGAAAAATACTCAAAGTCCATGAAACCGCTTTGCGGCATTTCCATGACGTTCAAGCAGCGCAGAAAGGTACTGTTGCCGGAACCGCTGGCACCGATGATGGACACCACTTCCCCGGAGTTGACGTCAAGGGCGACATTCTTTAGGACGTGCAGATCACCGTAACTCTTATTCAACTCGCGGATCCGCAACAGCGGCGCGGACAACTCGCTCATGCAGTCTCCTCCCTGCCCGCGGCGTCACCCACACACCACAGCCCGATGTCTGAGGGTTGGCGCGCGGCGCCGTTAATGGGCGTGATATCCTGCGGGCAAGCGAAGAGCACCAACCAAATATCGCAGGGTATCGCCGGCGACCGATCGGGGCGGCACCCGATCCAGGGCGCCGTCCGCGGCAACCGGCACATTCATGAATAAATTCAGCGAGGCGGGCGTAAACGGCAGCGATAGCCCTTCCGCCGCCAGCGCCTCATGAAAATTATCGGTACAGCTGTGGTGATAATCGCGGCAGCCCAATTCACGATAGATTCGCGGCATTACAGGGGCAGAGTAGCGTATCGTGCCAGCCTGGCGTGCTGTCCGCTATCAACGTGAACAACAGGCGGCGGTGATTACTGACGACCGTCACGCCGGGTTGGTAAAACAGATTGCTGTTTACCGAGCGCGTATGGTCCATGGAAGAATATTCCAGCACATTCGCCTGCGTTAGCGCCCAGGTATCAACCACCTGATTTCCCCGGATATTTTCAATCTCGAGAATCTGCCCGGACGTGAGCCCCACCGCGACACTGCGGCCGGCACCCAGCCGGAAGCCATTGACAAAGCTGTGATTTTTTGAGTTCATATGGTTCCTTACTGACATCGATTACGCAGGCATTTCTTTGGAATTCCCTTGGTATACACTGGGAATGCAATTAAAATGCCATGACGTCATCCAGAACCGAGCGCGGTGTTTAATATGGAAAAATATTGTCTTATTCCGCAGCCCATCCACCCCTGTGGTATTGAAAGGCTGCGCGCACATGGCATCACGCCCGCGGTCGGTACGCAGGCTTGCCGTGAAGCGCCAGCCGATCGGGTGGTCGCGGCCATTTATCGCAGTGGGCAATTTTCGCGCACTGAAATGGCGCAGTTGCCTTCTTTCATGTGCAATCGGCGTCCACGGCGTCGGCATTGACGGTATCGATGTCGACGCCGCCGATGCCCTGGGCATCGCGGTATTCAACACGCCGGAAATGAATACCCGCTCGGTGGCCGAACATGCGCTGGCGCTGATGTTCGCTCTGATCAAACGGATCCCCGCCGCGGACAGCGCTCAGCGCGCGGGTCATTTTGCCTTTAAATATGAGGGGGGGGGCTACGCGAGCTCCAGGACGCCCAGCTAGGGGTTATCGGGTTTGGCGCCATCGGCCGCGCGACGGCCACGCTGGCCCGCGGGCTGGGCATGCGGGTGCAGGTGCTGACCCGCCGCCCGGTGGCGGATATCGCCGCCGGTTTACGTCAGGCCGACAGCCTGTCCGCGCTGCTGGCGAACAGCGACATCGTTTCGCTGCACCTCCCGTCCTTGCCGGAAACGCGCCATATCATCGACGCGCGGGCGCTGGCACAGATGAAATCGTCGGCCTATCTCATCAATACCAGCCGCGGCGTGCTGGTGGATGAGGCGGCGCCCTCGCCGGCGCGGGACTGGATGTGTTTCAACAAGAACCGGTTTTACTGGACAATCCGCTGCTCAGCCTGCCCAATGTGGTGCTGACGCCGCATATCGCCGCCTCCACCGAACAGGCGATGACGCGCATGGCAAACGCGGCGGGGGACGGGGTTTTGCGCGTGCTCGCCGGGGAGCCGCCCGCCTCGCTGGTGAACCCGGACGTGTGGCCGCGCCGCCGGCAGCCCTGACGCGCTCCCCATCACCGCCAATCCTAACGTTAGCCGCCCGCCGCCAGCACCGCCTGCATCGGCGCGATGGTAAAACCTTGTCCCTCAAGCCGCGCGCAATGCCGCGGCCACCGCCACCGCGCCCGGTGTATCGCCATGCACGCAAATGCTGTCGATGCGGGACGGCAATGTCCGTCCGCTCACCGTCGTGATGGCCTGCTGCTCCAGCATGCGCAAAATACGCGTCGCCGCTTGCTGCGGATCGTGCAACACCGCGCCGTCAAGTCTGCGCGACAGCAAATTGCCGTTATCCGCATAGGCACGATTGGCATAAATCTCGCGCACCAGCGGCAATCCCAGCTTAAGCGCCGCCTTCTCGGTTTCCATGCCGGGCATGACCACCATGATCAAGTCGCGGTCCACGATATATCGCCCGGGCCACCGCCTGCGCCAGCGCGGGATCCTCCGCCGCCAGATTGCCTAGTGCGCTATGGGTTTTGACGTGCCGCAAAGGGATGCCGACGCTTTTGGGCAGCCCCTGCAGGGCGCCGATTTGATAAATAATCTGCCGCTCTATCTGCGCCGGGCTATCCCCAAGGATTTGCCGACGGCCAAACCCCTGTAAATCATAAAAACCGGGATGGGCGCCCGCGCCGACGCCCTGAGCATGGGCCAGGCTCAGCGTGCTATGCATCACCTCCGGATCCCCGGCGTGGAAGCCGCAGGCGATATTCGCCGAGCTGACGATCTCCAGCATGCGTGCATCATCCCCCATCGTCCACGGTCCAAAGCTCTCGCCCATATCGCTATTCAAATCGATTAACATGCTTTTTTGTCTCCCGGTTGGCCGTATGCGACACGCTGGCATCATTCTTGCCTATTAGCTGGCTTAGGAAAAACGCTGTGCATTGACAGCCTTTTTTCGGTATGCCAAAAGTATTCCAAAAACACCCGCTGAATAAAGCTCTGCGCTTTCATGTAGGGCAAAACAGGATATTCGCGTGCGACAAAGCCTAAATACCCCTTCGGGGCGCATCTTGCCCATAGCCGATCAGGCGGTTTGCGTAGACTTCGGGGAAGTCATCGATGAACAGATCAATCAACGGGTCACCGCGCTGGCGGCCAGAGTCAGGGGCACGGCGTGGATCTGGCGGACCTGGCGGCGCTGCACCATCTCACACCGCAGCAGGTGATACACCTGCACAGCGCGGCCCTCTACCGGGTATACATGATCGGGTTTATGCCCGGCTTTGCCTATCTCGGCGGTCTGGATCCGCGCCTGCATACCTCACGCCGGGAATCACCGCGCCTGAAAACCCCGGCCGGCAGCATCAGCATCGGCGGTATACAGACCGCCGTCGGTTCGGTGAAGGCGCCCAGCGGCTGGCATTTGATCGGCCGTACACCGCGTCCCGGATCGCGAGATGCCGTTTTTATTCAGCACCGGCGACCGTATCCGTTTTACGCCAGTCTGCGCGGACACCTTTACACGTCTGCAGGCGCAAGGCGATTATCTTCCCGACTGGACATGGCAATAATGGCGAATGGTTTAGAAGTACTGACCCCCGGCGTCTATACCACCGTGCAAGACGAGGGACGGTTTGGTTTTGAAGATTGCGGTGTGCCACCCTCGGGCGCCATGGATGAGATGAGTTCCAGCATCGCCAATGCCCTGGTGGGTAATCAGGTCTCGACGGGCGTGCTGGAATTTACCCTGACCGGCGCAACCCTGCGCCTGACCGGTACCGCGCCGTGCCGTTTCGCCGTGACCGGCGATATGCAATTGACGCTTGACGATAGGCCGCTATCGACCCACTGCCGCCACATCATGCTGCCGGGCAGTACGCTGCGCGTGATTCGCGCTTGCAGCGGCGCCCGCGGCTATCTGGCGGCAACGCCCGGCACCGTGCCGCGTCAGGCCAGCCAGCCGGCGCAGCGGCTCATGCCCCAGCGCGAACGCCTGCCAGGCCGGCTGGTTGCGGGGCCGCAGCAGGGGCATTTTGGTCAGGCCGGTCTGGCGTGTTTTCTCGCCGGCGAGTACCGCGTCAGCGGTGAAAGTGATCGGATGGGCTACCGCTTGAGTGGACCGCCAGTGCCTCACTTGCAGGGATTCAATATTGTATCCGACGCCATTTCCCGCGACAGTATTCAGATCCCCGGTAACGGGCAGCCGATTATCGCCATGAACGACCGACAGACGACCGGCGGCTACCCCAAAATCGCCACCGTTATTCGGGCCGATCTGGCCCGGCTGGGGCAGCAAAAACCCGGCGATAGCCTGCGCTTCGAGCAGGTCAGTGTGGAAAAAGCGGAAAGCCTTTGGATAGGCCGGCACCAGCATATGCAGCGCTGGCTGGGGGAATTACACGAGGCCGTGCTGCGGGGTTAGCGCACGGCATGGCGTGGGGTCGCGTGTGAGATTAGCGTGCACGGCCTCACGTGGAATCGTGCTGCGGGAATCGCGCGTACGACATCGCGGGGGGTCGCGTTGCGGGGGGTAGCGTGCCCGGAACAGCCGCTCAGCGCCCCACCCTTACCGGGCCGTCAGGCAACCCGACCCATCGCGCGTTAACCGGTTTGGGCCTCTGTCGCAGCGGCACGCAGGAAATCGGTTATAAGCTGATGCAGCGGCGATTGACGCCAGCTGTAGCGCATGACCACGATCAATTTACGATAAAAAGTCAACGACTCCCCCAGCGGCACGACACGCACGCGTTCGGCACGCTCGCGCCATTGCCCCGCCAACGGCACCAGGGCCACGCCAAGATTATGCTCCACCATGCGCACAATCGCGTCAATCTCATCGATTTCCAGCGCGATCTTTGGCGTCAGGCGCTCGCGACACAAAAATTGACTGACCATCCTGCCGCCAAACGACGTGCGATCATAACGGATAAACGGCGCGGCGCGCAGCAGCGCCAGCGGATCATCTCCTTTCATACCCGGCGGTGTGACCAGCACAAACGGCTCGCGCAGCAGGCGCTGGGCACCAATCCGGTGGATGGCCATGACGTTCCCGTCCCGCATTTTGGCATTGTATTATCTTGGGAAGAGTGGGAAGCGTATTGCGCGGCAAATCATTTGATACTGAAAGGCAAAATTTTTGATACGCTCAAAAAAAACACAAAAGCAACTTATTTGATACTAACTACTGTACTCATGTCACTTTTTTAACACAGGCTAAAGAAACACCCTGACTGGA
>NZ_JBLKSS010000112.1:0-5377 GCF_047607725.1 Sodalis sp. (in: enterobacteria)
AAACTGAACGGCGTGGAGCCGGAAGCGTATCTGCGCCATGTGCTGGCGATTATCGCGGATCATCCCATCAACAAAATCAAAGAGCTCCTGCCGTGGAACCTCACCATCCCTGCTGAATAACTGTCAATACGGCGCTGGGCTTACGCTTACAAAAAACACGTGGCGCGGAACGTTTCCTGACGGCGGGGCTAACGCCGGCCGTTACTCGAACTCATTCCACGACCGCCCATCGCGGGTAATCATCACGACGGAGGCTACCGGCCCCCAGGTGCAGGCCTGATAAGGTTTCGGCGCGTCATTGTCCGCCTCCCAGGCTTCCATAATCGAGTCGACCCATTTCCAGGCTTCTTCCACCTCGTCACGGCGGACGAACAGAGCCTGGATACCGCGCATGGTTTCCAGCAGCAGCCGTTCATAAGCGTCGGCCAGATGTTCCTGGTTAAAGGTTTCGGTAAAGCTCAGATCTAATTTGGTGGTCTGCAGACGGTGTTTATGATCCAAACCCGGTACCTTGTTCAGGATCTGGATATCCATCCCTTCGGCCGGCTGCAGACGGATGGTCAATTTGTTCTGCGGCAATTGCTGATAGGAATCCCGGAACAGGTTGAGCGCCGGGTTTTTGAAATAAACCACCACTTCGGAACATTTGGTCGGCAAACGTTTGCCGGTACGCAGATAAAACGGCACGCCTGCCCAGCGCCAGTTGTCGATGTCGACGCGGATGGAAACGAAGGTTTCGGTGCGGCTGTTTTTATTCGCGCCCTCTTCTTCCAAATAGTCGAGGACTTTTTTTCCCCTGCACGAACCCGCCGGTATACTGCCCACGCACTGTGGTATCACGCACATTGCTGTGATCGATGGGACGCAGCGAGCGCAGCACCTTCACTTTTTCATCACGGATACGGTCGGTGGTCAGATCCGAGGGCGGCGACATGGCTATCATGGTCAGGATCTGCAGCAGATGGCTTTGGATCATGTCGCGCATTTGGCCGGCTTTATCGAAATAGCCACAGCGGCCTTCGATGCCGACTTCCTCGGCGACCGTAATCTGGACATGATCGATGGTGCGATTATCCCAATTGGGGGCGAAAAGCGAATTGGCGAAACGCAGCGCCAGCAAATTCAGCACGGTCTCTTTGCCCAGATAATGGTCGATGCGGTAAACCTGGCTCTCATTGAAATATTCCGCGACCTGATCGTTTATCACCCGGGAAGAGTCCAGATCGGTACCGAGCGGTTTTTCCATCACGACGCGGCTCGGTTCGCTGTTCAGACCCGCTTCGCCCAAGCCCTTGCAGATTACCCCGAAGGTGTTGGGCGGCATGGCGAAGTAGTTCACCGTCACCCGCGCCTGCTGATCCAGTTTTTCACCCAGTCGGCTGAAATGCTTGGTCTCGTTGACATCCAGATTGCAGAAATCCAGCCGTGCGCTCAGGGTCTTCCATAATTTGTCGTCAATAGGCTCCTTCATGAAGGTTTCCAACGCTTCACGCACCACCTTGGTATAAGCTTTGACGTCCCAGTCCGCGCGGCCAACGCCGATGATACGGGTTTCCGGATGAAGTGAACCTGCCTTTTCCAGCTGATACAACGAGGGCAACAACTTACGCCTCGCCAGATCGCTTTTCGCGCCAAAAATGACCAGATCACAGGCCTGGGCTATGGATGTTATCGCCATGTTCTTCTCCTCGTGCAGGATTTATAATTTTATTACATCGTTAGGGTATTTTTTTTGACATCGACCGGCAAAACGTCAAAATAACGCGCTAGCCCCCTGTTTTTTGGCAATTATACCCGGCTTTGTTTTCAAAAGTGTAATTAATTAACAACATTGTGGTTGTCTTACCGCTTTGAAAGTTAGACAAAGGTCATACTCTGGCAAAAAACACCTAGGGCCATCCGGTTTCGCTGCCTTTGACTACCGGCTCGTAGTATATTTCATTAAATCGGTAATGATTTCTCCTTTGTGTGAAATCGGCAAAATCCATGAGCTATTCACTTATGAACATGCTGGAAAAGATCAATACTCATCTGGAGTTACTGAGTAAATCCGAACGTAAGGTCGCGGAAGTCATCCTGCTCTCCCCCCAAACCGCCATCCATTCCAGCATCGCCATCCTCGCGCGCACGGCGGACGTTAGCGAACCAACCGTAAACCGTTTTTGCCGCCGTTTAGGAAGCAAAGGCTATCCTGATTTTAAATTGCATCTCGCCCAGAGTCTGGCGAACGGGACGCCGTATGTAAACCGTAACGTGGATGAAGATGATAGCGTGGATTCCTATACCCATAAAATCTTCGAGTCCGCGATGGCGAGTCTGGAGCAGGTAAAAAACAGCCTGGATATCGCCGCGGTGAACCGTGCGGTGGGCTTACTTACCCAAGCCAAGAAGATTTCCTTTTTTGGTCTTGGCGCCTCGGCGGCGGTGGCGCATGATGCGATGAACAAGTTTTTCCGTTTCAATATCCCGGTAGTGTACTCGGAAGATATCGTCTTGCAGCGCATGAGCTGCATGAATTCCAGCGAAGGCGATGTCGTGGTGCTGATTTCTCATACCGGCCGCACCAAAATGCTGGTAGAACTCTCGGCGCTGGCGCGGGAGAATGATGCTACGGTTATCGCCATCACCTCGCCGCGCTCGCCGCTGGCGCTGGAAGCGTCACTGACCCTGGCGCTGGACGTGCCGGAAGATACCGATATGTTTATGCCGATGACATCGCGCCTGGCGCAGTTAACCTTAATCGATGTCCTGGCAACCGGCTTTACGCTGCGGCGTGGCGCAAAATTCCGGGATAACTTGAAGCGGGTCAAGGACGCCCTGAAAGAATCGCGCTTTGATAAAACGGAACAAGGACTTTAACGAAGGCATCCAGGGAAACCTTCGCGCCTTCTCCGGCGTCCTGGCCGCCGCGAAAAGGCTTTTATCAACAGGGATTATCCGCAGCGGGGACCGGCCAAACGTCTGGCGCCCCGCCGGAGCAGTTTTTTTGTTGCAACAACACCATTGCCCAAGTCAACGGAGTTATCCATGTCCAGACGGCTAAGAAGAACCAAAATTGTCACCACTCTCGGTCCCGCCACCGATCGCGATAATAATCTCGAAAAAGTGATCGCCGCCGGCGCCAACGTCGTTCGCCTCAATTTTTCACACGGCAGCGCGGAAGATCATCTCCTGCGCGCGCAGAAAGTGCGCGAAATATCGGCCCGTCTCGGCCGGCATGTCGCGATACTCGGCGATTTGCAGGGGCCGAAGATCCGCGTTTCGACGTTTCGGGAAGGGAAAATTTTCCTGAACGTCGGCGACAAATTTCTGCTCGATGCGTCATTAGGCCACGGCGAGGGCGACCGCGAACGGGTGGGCATTGACTATAAAGGCTTGCCCGACGATGTGGTGCCCGGCGATATCCTGCTGCTGGATGATGGCCGCGTGCAGCTCAAAGTGCTGGAGGTGCAGGGTATACGGGTTTACACCGAAGTGACGGTGGGCGGCCCGCTGTCCAACAATAAAGGCATCAACAAGCTCGGCGGCGGTTTGTCCGCTGAAGCGCTGACCGAGAAGGACAAGGCCGATATCGTTACCACCGCCAAAATCGGCGTCGACTACCTGGCGGTGTCCTTTCCCCGCACCGGTGAGGATCTGAACTATGCGCGTCGCCTGGCGCGTGACGCAGGCAGCTATGCCAAAATTGTATCGAAGGTCGAGCGCGCCGAAGCCGTGGCCAGCGAGGAAGCGATGGACGATATCATCCTCGCCTCGGATGTAGTGATGGTGGCCCGCGGCGACTTAGGGGTTGAAATCGGCGATCCTGAACTGGTGGGTATTCAAAAGAAACTGATCCGCCGCGCCCGTACCCTTAATCGCGCCGTGATTACCGCCACGCAGATGATGGAATCAATGATAACCAATCCGATGCCCACGCGCGCCGAAGTCATGGACGTCGCCAACGCGGTGCTCGATGGCACCGACGCGGTGATGCTGTCGGCCGAAACCGCCGTGGGGCAGTATCCCGCCGAAACGGTGGCCGCCATGGCCAACGTTTGCCTGGGGGCGGAGAAGATCCCCAGCATTAATGTGTCCAAGCATCGGCTGGACGTGCAATTTGACAATATCGAAGAAGCCATCGCCATGTCGGCGATGTACGCCGCCAATCACCTTAAGGGCATCACCGCCATTATCTCGATGACGGAATCGGGCCGTACCACGCTAATGATGTCCCGTATCAGCTCAGGTCTGCCGATTTTCGCCCTCTCGCGCCATGAGCATACCCTCAATCTGACCGCGCTTTATCGTGGCGTGACGCCGGTGTACTTTGACGGCGATTGCGACGGCGTGGCGGCGGCGACCCACGCTACCAATTTGCTGCGCGACAAGGGGTTTTTGGTCTCGGGGGATCTGGTGATCATCACCCAGGGCGACGTGATGGACATGGTCGGCACCACCAATACCAGCCGCATCCTGCGCGTGGAATAACCCAAGGCGGACGCCTCACTGCCCGCGTCGAGCGGCCGTGAGGCCAATCGCGGCGGCCCGCACGGGCGTTTTGCCGACGACGACGAACGTCAGGGTGCGAACCCTGTTCCCGCCGCAAGCGTTTTCGCGCGAGGAGGTCAACGCGCGGCCGTCAGGCGCTAACGTCCGCCTACCGCCGTTCTCTTTTTTGCGGGTGCGTTGGGTAAACAATCCTGCCGGTCTCTTAGCCCATATTCAGCCTGCCGCGGCATTACTCGTGCGCCACAGGCCGCCCGCGGATCGCGCGTAACGCAGACAGACGGGTCCGATATTCGTCATCGCGACGGCCGCGTTTTAACGCCAGTTTCGTCATTATTTGATAGTATTTCTCCAGCACCTCTTCCAATACGTCGGTGGCAAATGACGGCGTGCGCGCCAGACGCTGTCGTTGCGCTATTACCATCTGATCGGCATCAATGAAATAGATGCGACCGTCATTCTGGATCAGGATATTACCCACTACCTCGGCATCATGCATATAGAGTCCGCGTGAATCGAGCAGCACTAGCGCCTTGGTACGCAGCACATTCCCTTTTTCCTCGTCGGATAAATCCTCTAAGGTACTGCCTGCAATATATTTCGTGACCAGTACGTCCACAGGGTCGCCGTATTGGTTAACCATCACGCCGGCGCGGGCAAAATCAGGCTGCTTATTTGCCTTGTTCAGGTAGTATTGAGGTAAGCGTACGCCCAGTGCCGTATTGACAGTTATTCAGCAGGGATGGTGAGGTTCCACGGCAGGAGCTCTTTGATTTTGTTGATGGGATGATCCGCGATAATCGCCAGCACATGGCGCAGATACGCTTCCGGCTCCACGTCGTTCAGTTTGCAACTGCCGATCAGCGTATACATCAGCGCCGCCCGGTCG
>NZ_JBLKSS010000113.1:0-5316 GCF_047607725.1 Sodalis sp. (in: enterobacteria)
ATCGGCAGTTGCAAACTGAACGGCGTGGAGCCGGAAGCGTATCTGCGCCATGTGCTGGTGATTATCGCGGATCATCCCATCAACAAAATCAAAGAGCTCCTGCCGTGGAACCTCACCATCCCTGCTGAATAACTGTCAATACGGCGCTGGGCGTACGCTTACGGATAAAATGAGGCCATATACCGTCGGCAGCCGTATCTCGCCTTCCCGGGCCAGCATCGACAGCTTGTAGGCTTCCTGCTGGGCGATGCCCGGGCACAAATAGCTTTTCGCTACCAGGGAAAGCGCATGGCCCTCCCTGTCGTACATGGCATACAAGTGGGCATAAGGTTGCTCGCTGATGCGTTCAAGCCGACTCAACGGCTCCCCTAAAACGGCGCTTAACTCAACGTGTAATTGTTCCATGACATCGCTAACCTTATATTCGGCACAGGATTAAACCAGCGCACCGCGCGGCACATCAAACATCATGGGGAGGATCGGCCTAAAAAACGGCGCGTTAGATCAAACAAAGGCGGGAAATCGGCGCGGAAATCTCGCTTGGCCCCCGCGCCGTACAGCACGGGACGGTTACTCCAGTTGCTGCTGCAACAAACGAACCTGCGCCAGCTCTTCCGGCGTGTCCACGCCCATGCCGGGCGCCACACTTGCCACCGCGACATGTATTTTCTCCCCATACCACAAGACGCGCAGCTGTTCGAGGATCTCAATCTTCTCCAGCGGGCTGGCCGACCAGCTGACATAGTGGCGGATAAAGTCGGCGCGGTAAGCATAAATACCAATATGACGCAGCAGACCGTGGGAGAGGTGCTCGCGGCTGCGGGCAAACCCTTCGCGATCCCAGGGAATCGGGGCGCGTGAGAAATAGAGCGCGTAACCACGCGCATCGACCACCACCTTGACCGCGTTGGGGTTGAATGCCTCTTCCGCCGTGGTGATAGGGACCGCCAGCGTGGCCATACCGGCATCGGCGCCCGCCAGATTATCCGCCACCTGCCGAATGATTTGCGGCGGAATGAGCGGCTCGTCCCCCTGCACATTGACGATTATCCGATCGTCGGCGAAGTCGTATCTGTCGATGACCTCTTGGAGCCGCTCGGTGCCGGACTGATGATCGGGGCGGGTCAGGCACACTTCGCCGCCGGCCCACTCAACCGCCTCGACCACGCCGGCATGATCGGTGGCGACAATGACCCGATCGGCGCCGGAGGCTTGCGCCCGTTCCATGATGCGCACCACCATGGGTTTGCCGTTGATATCGGCCAGCGGCTTACCGGGCAGCCGGCTGGAGGCGAAACGCGCGGGAATAATGGCGATGAAACTCATGAATTGGTCTCGTCCAATGTGATGGCGCGCGCTTCGCTCTCCAGTAGCACAGGGATACCGTCACGCAAAGGGTAAGCCAGCGCATCGGACTTACAAATCAGTTCCTGTCGTTCTTTGTTGTAATAAAGTTTGCCGTTACAGACCGGGCAAGCGACTATTTCCAATAGGCGATGATCCATGATTCCTCCAAGGGGGCATGCCTGCGCAAAGGATGATGGTGCAGAGAATAGCATAAGCGGCACGGGCCGGGAATCACCGCCGGCAATCGTTGTCGCCTATCGCAGCATTTGCTGATGATCGTCATTTTTTTATGCAGATGTTATTGATATGTAGCCGGCGAAGGAGTAGTATTTTTGTGAGATGAATCACACCTTAGAACATTTATAAGACAGGCCTGCCATAAAAACGTTAAACAAAATCATTGCTCTGTTCGCTAATTTTAGCCGCTAAGCAATAGACCATCGCTCGGACGGCCCGGTTAACTCACGTTAGCCGGGCCGTTTGTTTTTCTGCCCCCCGGCACCGCGCCGCCACGCGTTAACTGTCCCCGGCCGCACCCTGCCGCCGAGCGTCAGGTCTCCGCGCTTTGTGCCAGGGCACCGCGCGTAGACTATCCCCTGCTGCACCATACCGCCTAACGTCAGGTATCCGCACCTGGCACCCAGGCGCCGCGCGTTACGTTTTTGCGCCGCCGTCCGCCCCTTCACTATAGCGCCGGATGGCCTGCTCAACCGGCGTCAGCAAACTTCGCTGTGCACCCTCGGGCAGCCGCGCGTCGACCGGCAGATACCACCAATTCGCACGGGCGAAGCGGAGGCATTTGACCGCGTCCTTCTCGGTCATCAGCAACTGTTCATCCGGCGCGGCCAGCGCGTCGAGCATCTGTTGCCGGTAGGCCTGATGATCGCCAAACGCCACCTCCCGCACCGGCGTCACGCCGCCCGCGCGTACCGTGGCGAAAAAGCGCGGCGGATGCCCAATGCCGGCCATCGCCACCACCGGCGTAAAACCTGTGAGCACGCGACGTTCACCCGTCAGCAAATTGACGGCCGCGCCGGCGACAAGCCGCATCGGCACCTCGCCAGGACGGGGCTCGCCGCCGTTGACGATGACCGCCTGCACCTGCTGTAGACGCTCGGCCCGTTCGCGCATAGGGCCGGCGGGCAGCCACCAGCCATTGCCGAACCGACGCTCGCCGTCGATAACCACCCACTCGATATCCCGCCTCAGCGCATAATGCTGCAAACCGTCGTCGGTCACCACCACGTCCAGGGGCTGCGCGCGCAGCAGCGCCGCTACCGCTTCGGCGCGCCGGTTCGCCACCGCGACCGGCGCGCAGGTTCGCTGCCAGATTAACAGCGGCTCGTCCCCGCACTGCTCGCTGGTGGTGGTGGCGTCCAGCAGCAGCGGATACTGTGCCGCGCGCCCGCCGTAGCCGCGGGACACCACCCCGACCCGCCAGCCACGCGCTTGCAGTTGCGTCACCAGCCATAGCACCACCGGCGTTTTGCCGTTGCCGCCGGCGGTCAGGTTGCCCACCACCACGATCGGCAGCGGAAAGCGATGAACTTTCCGCCAGCCGCGGCGATAGCTGCAGCGGATAAGCGCCGTTACCAAGCCATACAGCCAGGAAAACGGCAGCAGCAGCAGATACAGCGGCGAGGCGCCGGACCAGATGCGGGCAATCATTGACCGAACTGTAACCGGTGGAGCTGGGCGTAAACCCCCTGGCGCGACATCAGTTCCTCATGATTGCCGCGTTCGACGATCCGTCCCTCCACCACCACCAGAATTTCATCGGCTTTTTCGATGGTGGACAGGCTATGGGCGATGACCAGGGAGGTCCGATTCTTTTGCAGCGCATCCAGCGCTTTTTGGATTGCCCGTTCGGATTCGGTATCAAGCGCCGAGGTGGCTTCGTCGAGAATAAGTATCGGGCAATCGCGCAGCAGCGCGCGGGCGATAGCGATGCGCTGACGCTGGCCGCCGGAGAGCAAGACGCCGTTTTCGCCGATCACCGTGTCCAGGCCCATTTCCATTTTTTCGATGAAACCCATGGCGTAAGCCATGCGGGCCGCGTTCTCTACCTGCTCGCGGGAGTAGGTTGCCTTGCGGGCATAAGCGATATTGTTGGCGATAGTATCGTTAAACAGATGCACGTTTTGGGAAACCAACGCCACCTGGTTACGCAGCGAGGCGAGCTTATAGGCGCGCAAATCGGTACCGTCGAGCAGGATCTGGCCCTGTTGGATATCGTAAAAACGCGTCAGCAAATTGGCGATGGTCGATTTACCGGAGCCGGAGCGCCCCACCAACGCCACCGTATGCCCCGCCGGAATGCTCAGACTAATATCGTGCAGCGAAGGCGTCTCTTTACCGGGATAGGAAAAGGTGACGTGTTCAAAGGTGATGTCACCTTTAACGCGCTCAACTTCCACCGTGCCCTCATCCTTTTCGGTTTCCATATCAAGAATGGAAAACAGCGTTTGGCAAGCGGCCATACCGCGTTGGAACTGAGCGTTAACGTTGGTCAAGGATTTCAGCGGGCGCATCAAGGCAATCATTGACGAAAACACGACGGTAATGGTACCGGCGGTCAAGGTTTCCATGACCAACGAAAAGCTGGCGGCATACAGAACAAAGGCCAGCGCAAGGGAGGCGATAAATTGGATCAGCGGATCGGAGACCGAGGAGGCGGCCACCATTTTCATCCCCTGTTGGCGCATGCGGTTGCTGACGCTGTTGAAACGCTCGTTTTCCACCTTCTGGCCGCCAAAAATTAGCACTTCCTTATGCCCTTTGAGCATCTGCTCGGCGCTGGTGGTCACCTGCCCCATGGTGTTTTGCATTCTTTTACTAATCTGGCGGAACCGTTTTGACACCTGCCGGATGGCAAACGATACCACGGGCGCAATCACCACCAGGATCAGCGACAATTGCCAACTGTAATAGAACATCATCGCGAACAGGCCGATGATCGATGCCCCTTCACGAATCACGGTAATCAGCGCGCCGGAGGACGATGAAGCCACCTGTTCGGAATCATAGGTAATGCGCGAAAGCAGGGTGCCGGTGGATTGCTGGTCGAAAAAAGACACTGGCATGTCCATCATATGGTTAAACAGCCGGCGGCGCATGTTCATCACCACTTTGCCGGAAACCCAGGATACGCAATAGCTGGAGACAAAGCCGCTGACGCCGCGCAGCACCATCAGGCCAATCACCACCAGCGGCATCCAGACCAGAATATTACTGTTGGCTTTGCCAAATCCGTCATCCAGCAGGGGTTTGAGCAGCGATAGCATAAAGGTATCGCTGGCGGCATTGAGTATCAGGGCAATCGCCGCGACGATCAGACCTGTCTTGAAAGGTGAAATCATCGGCCAAAGGCGACGGAAGGTCTGCCAGGTGGAGAGATCTTTATCGTTTAGCATTCATTTACCAGTGCCGGGACTAAATGGCCGCCTATTCTACCTATTTAGCGCGGCGACGCCAAACCACTGATGATACCATCGGCGGGAAATTTGACCCCGATAGGCCAGCACGTCAAACGACTGCGGATAAAAACGCACGCTCAGCTGGCCGCTTACCACTGTATCGCGCCAGCGAATGCCCAGACGCCGGTAGCGCTGCACCACCGCCTCAGCCGGCAGGCGCCAGGGACTGTAGCGCCCCGCCGAGGCTAACGCCACCTGCGGCCGCACCGCCCGTAAAAAGGGGGCGGTGGAGGACGTTTTACTGCCGTGATGGAGCACTTGAAGGACCTCGGCGCGTAACGCGGGTCGATCCAGGTGCAGCAACGCCCGTTCCGCCGGGGCTTCGATATCGCCGGTGAGGAGCACCCGGAAGCGACGTAAGCGCCCCGTGGAGGACGTCTTGAATTATTGGTGGGTTTGTTGTATGAGACAGTAAACCTACGTTACACGCTTATGCTCATTGCATTTTCACATTGTATTGATTTTAATAACTTTTATTTCCATCCCGGTTTGA
>NZ_JBLKSS010000114.1:0-4916 GCF_047607725.1 Sodalis sp. (in: enterobacteria)
TCATCGCCGGATTATCCATGATCTGACAGCCGTCCCTTATAGGATGCGGGTTCACTAGGCATCGTAGTGGAACATATTCTTACCGGGCCATACAACAAACCCACCAATAATTCAAGACGTCCTCCACGGGGCGCTTACGTCGGACGCAGGTTCCCTTTTTATCACCTATTTCAATTCGTCAACCATCGCCACCGCGCGGCCGATATAGTTAGCCGGCGTCAGCGTTTTTAGTCGTGCTTTTTCCGCATCCGGCAGCGGCAAACTGTCGATAAAGGCTTTCATGCCTTCAGCGTCGACGCGCTTACCGCGGGTGAGTTCTTTCAGCTTCTCGTAAGGTTTTTCAATCCCGTAGCGGCGCATCACCGTTTGTATAGGTTCAGCCAGGACTTCCCAATTATGGTCGAGCTCCGCCAATAAATGGGCCTGATTGACCTCCAGTTTACTAATTCCTTTAAGCGTAGACTGGTAAGCGATAAGCGCATAACCAATACCGACGCCTAAATTGCGCAGTACCGTGGAGTCGGTCAAATCCCGCTGCCAGCGCGAGACCGGCAATTTCGCCGCCAAGTGGTTCATGACCACATTCGCCAGCCCCAAATTCCCTTCCGAATTCTCGAAGTCGATGGGGTTCACCTTGTGCGGCATGGTCGATGAGCCGATTTCGCCGGCGACGGTACGCTGTTTGAAATGATTAAGAGCGATATAGCCCCAGACGTCACGGTCGAAATCAATCACGATAGTATTGAACCGCGCGATGCAGTCGAACACTTCGGCAATATAATCATGCGGCTCGATTTGGGTGGTATAGGGGTTCCAACCGATACCGAGCCCGGTGACGAACTCCTCGCTGAAACGATGCCAGTCCACCTCGGGATAGGCAACCATATGGGCGTTGTAATTGCCGACCGCGCCGTTAATCTTGCCCAGAATCTCTACCTGCTCGAGCTGGCGATACTGGCGCGTCATGCGATAGGCGACATTCGCCATCTCCTTGCCAAGCGTCGAAGGCGTCGCCGGCTGGCCGTGGGTGCGCGAAAGCAGGGGAATATCGCGATAGCGTTCGGCAAGCGCGCAGACGCCGTCGATGATTTGGCGCCAGGCGGGCAGCAGGATAGTCTCGCGGGCGGTGGCCAGCATCAGCGCGTGGGACAGATTATTAATATCTTCGGACGTACAGGCGAAATGGATGAATTTGCTCACCGCCAGCAGAGCCGGTTGCGCGGCCACCTTTTCCTTCAGAAAATATTCAACCGCTTTCACGTCATGATTGGTGGTGCGCTCAATGGTTTTGATGCGTTCGGCGTCTTCTACGCTGAAATTGGCGATAATCGCGTCGAGGTAACCGTTTGCGTGGTCGTCAAAGGGTGGTACCTCTTTGATCGCGTCACAGGCGGCTAGCTTTTGCAGCCAGCGTACTTCCACCTGTACGCGAAATTTCAGCAAACCGTATTCGCTGAAAATAGCGCGCAGCGGGCTGACTTTGTCGCCGTAGCGGCCGTCGACGGGCGAAACGGCGGTCAGAGAGGATAATTCCATCGATTGCGACTCCTGGAAAGATTAAGAATGGGTAATTATCTGTTTAGCTTCTTTAAATAACCGGTTGCGACCGAACATCAGCTGTAGCCGTCCGCCGCCGACCTGCTGCCATAGCACGGCGGAACGGATGCCGGCCAGCAGCACGGCGCGCCCTTTGGCCTGGATCTGGGTGTTTTGCAATACCGCCGGCGCGCCGGTGACCTGGATGCGCGGTCCGAGCGGGCTGATAATGTCCACATAGATGCTGGCCATGGCGCTGATAAGCGTATCCGACAGCAAATCAAAATGGCTGAGCTGGCGATGAAGTCCGTCGATGCGGCGGCTCAACGCCTCCTGAGCGCCGCGATTGCCGTTCAGCTTGCGTTCAAGCACCATCAGCCCCAGGGTATAGCGGGTCAGCTCGGCGCCAAGCCCTTCCCGCGACGAGGCATTCAGCACGGCCTGTAGCGTTTCCAACCCCATGTGCAGATGGGTCGGGTTATCGCCGTAGACCGCGCGCACCGACGGCGGATTAAGATCCAGCAGGCTTTGGAGCGAGACGCGTAAGGGCTGCTCGTCGCATTGGCTTTGGTGGGCGAGCTGCTGCACAAGTCGCACGCTTTGGCAAACACCCGCCAGCGCCAGCGTAATGTCAAAATAGTTCTTGGCCAAAATGACTCCTGTATCCATCCCTGAGGTTAAGTCCACCCGTCGGGCGTCCGCTCAACGGCGCTGCAGGCGCGCTACGCTTGCGCGATCATGCCATAAAAGCGCGGTCAAACACAGCGGTAAAGGCGCGCGGCGGGCGTTTCCCCACCCCATAAGGGTTTCATGCCGCGCCACCCACCAGGGATGCCGCCGGTCAGGACGCCACCGGCGCGGGGGGCGTCTCAGTGAGGCAACTGCTGGTGCGCTTCAATGATCCCGCCGCCCAAACAGCGTTCCGCCAGATAAAATACCGCCGACTGGCCCGGCGTCACGGCGGCCACCGGCCGATCGAAAGTCACCTGCAAACGTCCGTCCAGCAGCGGCGTCACCAGACACGCAATGTCCGGCTGACGGTAACGGGTTTTCACCGTACAGCGCAGCGCGTCTGTAAGCGGTTGCCGATCGACCCAGTGCAGCTGGCCGGCGACTAGAGCGGTAGACATCAGCCGCGGATGCTCGTGGCCCTGGGCGACAATCAACCGGTTATTGTCAAGATCTTTGTCCACCACATACCAGGGATCCTCGCTGCCGTCGCGGGTGCCGCCAATGCCCAGCCCTTTGCGCTGACCTAATGTATGGTACATCAACCCCTGATGGCGGCCCACCTCCTGGCCGTCAACCGACATTATCGCGCCCGGCTGCGCCGGCAGGTAGCGGCCGAGAAAATCGCGGAATTTTCGCTCGCCGATAAAACAGATGCCGGTGGAGTCTTTTTTGGCCGCGGTCGCCAGGCCGAGCTCGGCGGCGATGCGCCGCACTTCCGGTTTGGCCAATTCCCCAATCGGGAACAGGCAGCGCACAAGCTGCGCATGGCCTAACGTATAGAGAAAATAACTCTGGTCTTTATTATCGTTCAGACCGCGCAGCAGTCGGCTTTTGCCGTCCACGTCCACGTCGGCGCGGCGTACGTAATGGCCGGTGGCGATAAAGTCGGCGCCGAGATCCTCGGCGGCGAATTCCAAAAAGGCTTTAAACTTGATTTCCTTATTGCACAAAATATCAGGATTGGGCGTGCGGCCAGCCTGGTATTCGGCGAGGAAGTGCGCAAAAACGTTATCCCAATATTCGGCGGCGAAATTAACGGTATGCAGCGTGATGCCCAGGGTGTCACATACCGCCCGGGCATCGGCCAGATCGCTTGCCGCGGTGCAATATTCCTCGTTGTCGTCCTCTTCCCAGTTTTTCATGAACAGCCCCTCCACCCGATAGCCCTGTTGCTGTAGCAACCAGGCGGAGACGGAAGAGTCGACACCGCCGGACATACCGACGATTACTTTTTTTTGACCGTTGTCTGACATGGGATTCTCACGAGCGGGATGACCGCCGCGCGGCGCAATAAAACAGGGGGCATATTTTATCACGATCCGACCCCGTGCCGCCACCTTCGCCCCTTGGGGGCGAGAAGCCGTTACATACGCTCCTTGAGGACAATCAAGGCGACCGCGGCGGCGGGCACGGACGTGAGCGGCGCCGATCGTGTACGGTATTGCTCCCCGCCGGCAACCTGATGCCTTCAAAACGGCCAATTGAATGACCGGAGGAAATTGAGCGGTAGGCGTTCGCCGCGCTGGTAACAGCGAAGACTTTCCGCCACCAGCGGCGAGCGCAACTGGTCTGACGCGAAAATGGTCTCGGCGGGCAGCCAAAGGCAGCGATCGATATCGTCATCCCGCGGAATGGCCGTCACGCAGCGTGGCAAATCAATAACGAACAAAAACCTCAAAAACGGGGTGTTATCGGGCGCAATCCATTGATGTATCCGCAGTAGCGCCTGGGGTTGGGCGTGGATACCCGCTTCTTCCCACAATTCACGCTGCGCCGCCTCGATAAGGGTTTCATCTGCCTCGAGATGACCGGCCGGCTGATTCCAGCGCGGCTGACCGTGAATCGTTTCCTCTACCACCAAAAACTGGCCCTCCGCCTGTACCACGCAGGCGACGGTAACATGGGGCTTGAACATAGCGGGGCTTGTCCTCCATAGGTAGGGCAAAAAGCATTACGCCAGGCCGATATCGCGCCACTCTCCCGGCGCCAGATCGGCCAGGCACCATTCCGCGATTTGATAACGAATCAGCCGCAGCGTGGGATGCCCAATATGGGCGGTCATACGGCGGATCGGCGGTGTTCGCGGCCATAACCATTCAGGCTCGTCAACGCGCGTCACGCCGGCAGGCAGAGTCAGGCCGTCTTTCAACGGCAGACCGGCGCGGAAGGCGGCCAGAGCGGCCTCGTCCGGCTCGCCTTCCACCTGAACATAGTAGATCTTAGCGGTTTTCTGCGCCGGCTGCGTCAGCCTGGCCTGTAGCTTACCCTCATTGGTCAGGATCATCAGCCCTTCACTGTCGCGATCCAACCGACCGGCGGCGTAAACCGACGGTATGGGAATATAATCTTTGAGCGTAGTGCGACCGACGTCATCGCTGAATTACGCAAGCACGTCACAGGGTTTATTGAACAAGATGACACGGCGTCGATCTCGCGCTGGCGCGGTTTTGCGGCGAAAGTCGCGCGCGGGGTTGGGCTTTTTGATAAGGGAGCACGCTCTGTCGGGGTGTGGGGTGGCAATCATTTCTGGACTCTCAAGGGGAACGATGGATTAGCCGGAAGCCCTTTACTGGCGCGGCTTACAGTGATTTTACAGATTCTGGACTCGTCGCAAAAAAATGAGCGGAAAATGATTTTTTTGCACTATA
>NZ_JBLKSS010000115.1:0-4772 GCF_047607725.1 Sodalis sp. (in: enterobacteria)
CGCTGATCGGCAGTTGCAAACTGAACGGTGTGGAGACGGAAGCGTATCTGCGCCATGTGCTGGCGATTATCGCGGATCATCCCATCAACAAAATCAAAGAGCTCCTGCCGTGGAACCTCACCATCCCTGCTGAATAACTGTCAATACGGCGCTGGGCGTACGCTTACCGCCGGACAGCATTACCGCATCCGTGCCGTCAAGAATGGCGTTGGCCACGTCGCCGGCTTCCGCGCGGGTTGGGCGAGGATTTTTGATCATCAAGTCGAGCATCAGGGTGGCGGTAATGACGACCTTGCGCGCCCGGTTACACTTCTCGATCATCATTTTTTGGGCGAAGATGACTTCTTCCACCGGAATTTCGACGCCGAGATCGCCGCGGGCCACCATGATGCCGTCGGACACTTCCAGAATTTCGTCGAAGTTGTTCAGGCCTTCCTGGTTTTCGATTTTAGAGATGATCTGGATATGTTCGCCGCCGTGCTACTGCAGATGTTCACGAATTTTCAGTACGTCGGAACGCTTGCGGATAAACGAGGCGGTAATAAAATCCACGCCTTGCTCGCAGCCGAAAATCAGATCGCGTTTGTCTTTGTCCGCCAGCGACGGCAGGGCGATGGACACGCCGGGCAGGTTGACCCCTTTATTTTCGCCGAGATCGCCATTGTTCAGCACCTTGCACACCACCTCATCCTGGGTGACGCTGGTGACGGTCATGCCTAGCAGTCCGTCATCTACCAGCATGGTATTGCCCACGGCCAGATCCTGGGTGAACCCCGGGTAAGTGACCGCCACGCGCTCGCTGTTGCCAATCACGCTCTGATCGGTTGTAAAGGTAAAGGTTTGGCCCGCGCGCAGTGAGACGTCGGCGCCGTTTTCCAGCTTCATGGTGCGGATTTCGGGGCCTTTGGTATCAAGCAGGATGGCGGCCTGTTGACCCGTTCTCTTCAGAACCGCGCGCAGATTTTTGATGCACTGCCCGTGCTCTTCATAGTCGCCGAGGGAGAAGTTGAGACGCATCACGTTCATCCCCGCGTCAAGCAGGCTGGACAGTACCTCTTCGGATTCGGTTTTCGGGCCGATGGTACAAACAATTTTAGTTTTTTTCATAACGTTGATTTCTATAAGTTGTGATGGATGATGAATCTGGTGCATCGCCGGACCTTGCCCGTGATAAAAAAAAAAGCCGCTTGCAAAACCTGCGGTCCATATTTAAGGATAGGTGACAACGCTCGGAACGTAAGGAAAAAAAGTTGAACGGCTCAGCCCGGCAAGGCCGGTGTGCGCCGGAGGACAATGCTGTTTTTAGACTTTTAGGGCAAATCAATCGGCGCTAATCCTTCAATTGAAATAACGTTTTGCATTATAGTTATTGGCAGGCGGGAAACAAAGTAAAAACTGGACAATTAATGCGTTAGCACAAAAAAAGCGTGATTGTGTCATTTTTGCAACAGATCGTCGCAACCTGTAAAGGTCGTTTTGTCGCACGCTCGTCCGCGTTGTTTACCCTCGCGATGATACCCGGCGCCTACACTGGCGCAGATGACGCTGGCTGAAGCGAGGCCGTGCGAAACACAGCGAAAAATCACCGCTGCGGAAACAGTAGCGGTTAATAAAGGAATGTGATAGAAAAAGAAAACGGTAAGATTTGGTGCGTCCGAGTGGGCTCGAACCACCGACCCCCACCATGTCAAGGTGGTGCTCTAACCAACTGAGCTACGGACGCACAAAGAATGGTGCGTTTTAATGGACTCGAACCATCGACCCCCACCATGTCAAGGTGGTGCTCTAACCAACTGAGCTAAGAACGCATTTTGTTGCCTGCTGCCTGCTGCCTGCGCGGCAGCGGGACGAATATTAACGGGCTCTATCACGCCTTGCAAGGGGAAAACGCGTTTTTCCCCCGAACGCCGATTGATTGTCGAGGGAATGTGCATTAAGCCGGCTTTTTCACCGATCAAGACGCGTCATGCCCCTCAGCGCGCCGCCCGACGCAGAATGCGTGCGGGCGTCTGGCGCTGCAGCCAGCGCATGCGGCACATCATCAAAACGGCGGCAGAGGTCAGACCGACAATAAACCCAATCCAGAAACCGCTGGGACCCATGGCGGGGCGCAGCCAATCCGTCAGCGCCAGCACGTACCCGCAGGGCAGGCCGAGCAGCCAATAGGCGGTAAAGGTAATAATAGAAGATCGACCGGGTGTCCTTATAGCCGCGCAGCACGCCGTTGCCGATAACTTGGATGGAATGTAAGCGCCCCGTGGAGGACGCCTTGAATTATTGGTGGGTTTGTTGTATGAGACAGTAAACCTACGTTACACGCATATGCTCATTGCATTTTCACATTGTATTGATTTTAATAATTTTTATTTCCATCCCGGTTTTAGTGATATGAAATTAGTGGTTCTGAAGTTTGTGATAGTGTCCATTAAAATTTAAGTGGACACTATCATCGCCGGATTATCCATGATCTGACAGCCGTCCTTTATAGGATGCGGGTTCACTAGGCATCGTAGTGGAACATATTCTTACCGGGCCAAACAACAAACCCACCAATAATTCAAGACGTCCTCCTCGGGGCGCTTACATGTAAAGTGGCGTACCGAAAGCTGACACCCTGCACTTGCCCATGGATCCAGGCCGCCGTACATATCTTTGTCATCGTCTCCTCCTGCCGAACGGCGTAGGTTGCATTTAGCCGCACTTATTCGCAAAATGGCGCTCTTTAGCTAGGGTTTAGCATACTTTTATGATGACAAAACGTCTATTTTTGGCGCGCGGCCGTAAAAAATCGCTTATGCGGCGCCATCCCTGGATTTTTTCCGGCGCGGTAGGTCGGCTGGAAGGGAAAGCCCAGCCTGGCGAAACCATCGACATTTTTGACGATAAGGGCCGTTGGTTGGCCCGTGGCGCGTGGTCGCCGCAATCGCAAATTCGCGCCAGGGTGTGGAGCTTCACTCTCGACGAGCAAATTGATGTCGACTTCTTCGTCCGCCGGCTGCAGGTCGCGCAGCGTCTGCGCACGTTTTTGGCGGCGCGGGACGCTCTGGATGGCTATCGCCTGATCGCGGGTGAATCTGATGGTTTGCCCGGCATCACTATCGATCGCTATGGTGATTTTATGGTGCTGCAACTGCTGTCCGCCGGCGCCGAATATCAGCGCGCCACCCTGTTAGCGGCGCTGAAACACTGCTATCCCGACTGCGCCCTTTACGATCGTTCCGATGTGGCGGTGCGGAAAAAAGAGGGGCTTAAAGAAACCCACGGCGTTATCAGCGGCGCCACCCCACCAGACCTGCTTCCTATCCGAGAACACGATATGGCGTTATTGGTGGATATTGCCCAAGGCCATAAAACCGGGTTCTATCTTGATCAGCGTGATAGCCGTCTGTCCGCACGTAAATACGCCGCCGGGCGCCGGGTTCTTAACTGTTTTAGCTATACCGGCGCCTTTTCCGTGTCGGTAATGAAAGGGGGCTGCCGGGAAGTGATAAGCGTCGATACTTCTCAGCAGGCGTTAGACATGGCGCAGCAAAACCTGGCGCTAAATCAGCTGGATTTATCGCGCGCCCGTTTCGTCCGGGACGATGTTTTCCAATTGCTGCGGCGTTATCGCGAGGAGGGTGAACAGTTTGATATGATTATCCTGGACCCGCCTAAGTTTGTTGAAAATAAAAACCAGTTGGCCAGCGCCTGTCGCGGCTATAAAGATATTAACCTGTTGGCGCTGCAACTGCTAGCGCCGGAGGGGATCCTGCTGAGCTTTTCCTGCTCCGGCCTAATGACCACTGATCTGTTCCAGAAAATTCTTGCGGATGCTGCGCTTGATGCCGGCCGCGAAATACAGTTTATTGAACAGTTTCGCCAGGCCGCCGATCACCCGGTTGCCGGCACTTATCCCGAAGGGCTGTATCTGAAGGGGTTTGCCTGCCGGGTCGGCTAAATTATGTTCTGACTCCTTGAATTCCCCGACGCCTCCCCCATATTAAGTATAAGGCATACTTTTCACTGGAGGTCTCATGATTGCCAGCAAATTTGGCATAGGGCAGCAGGTCCGGCATAAGCTGCTGGGGTACCTGGGGGTCATTATCGATGTGGATCCGGAATACTCCCTGGAGAAGCCTTCGCTGGATGACATCGCGGCTGACGATAGCCTGCGCACGGCCCCTTGGTATCATGTGGTGATGGAAGATGAAGAGGGAAAACCGGTGCATACCTACCTGGCGGAAGCGCAGCTGGGATATGAATCGTTTCCAGTCCATCCCGAACAACCGACGCTGGATGAGTTGGCTGAATCCATCCGCCAACAACTTCAGGCGCCCCGTCTGAGAAATTAATCTCCAGGCTGCGCGCTCGCGCAGCCTGATTTTCTTTCGCCCCTAGGGCCAGTATGCAATCCTCACATTTTCGCGCTAGCAAAGAGCCGTAGCGTAAGCCGGTTTTCTCACGCAGTCACCGGCCATTGACTCAAACCCATCTCCTCCCGCGCGCAGTGACCATTGGCGTAATCCTGGCTTTATCTCGACCACGCTGGCCATCGACGCAACCCCGGCTTTCTCTCGAGCACGCTGACTAACTATTGGTGCAGTTCCGACTTTCTTTTGACCACGCTGGCCATCGGCGCATCTCGATCACGCGTAAGCGCCCCGTGGAGGACGTCTTGAATTATTGGTGGGTTTGTTGTATGAGACAGTAAACCTACGTTACACGCTTATGCTCATTGCATTTTCACATTGTATTGATTTTAATAACTTTTATTTCCATCCCGGTTTGAG
>NZ_JBLKSS010000116.1:0-4682 GCF_047607725.1 Sodalis sp. (in: enterobacteria)
ACCAGTGCCAGCTAGACGGAACCTACCTAAAACAGCTTAAGCAGCTAGAAAAAATAGAGTTACTGCTCTTGGACGACTTGGGCCTGGAATCAATGAGTCCGATGCAGGCAACGATGCTGTTGGAGGTGATGGAAGATCGTTACGACAAAAGCAGCAGCATCCTGATCAGTCAACTGCCGGTAAAAAAATGGTATGGACTGATAGAAAACCCCACGACAGCTGACGCGTTACTCGATCGGCTAGTACACCCCAGCTATCGACTGGAACTTAAAGGCGAATCACTACGCAAAGAGCAAGGAGTAGCCAGCACAGGAAAAATAGACTAAAACTGAGTCAGAAGATGAGCGAACACGTGATCGAATATCACTGGAATGGGTGATCGGAAAATATCGGAATAACTGATCGGATACGTCGGAATCTGCAATTATGGCGGTGCGCATCTGGCCCGCCTCCAGCTATACCCGTGTGACACTGGAATCGAACGTCACCCTGAAATACCGCACCTTTACCCTGAGCGGCCCGGAAAGGCTGGTGCTGGATATCGAAGGTCTGCGGCTCAATTCGATGCTCAGCCAGCTCAGCGGGAAGGTGCGGCCGGAAGACCCCTATATCGGCCAGGTGCGGGTCGGCCAGTTCGACGGCCAAACCGTGCGGCTGGTGCTGGAGCTAAAACAGAAAGTGGCGCCGCGTTTTCTGACGCTGGCGCCGGCCCACCCACGGCTTCCGCCACCGGCTGGTGCTGGATCTTTACCCGCACCAGGGCAGCCGTTCCGCGGTGCAAGACGATCCGCTGCTGGCGCTGCTGGCGGATTATAACAAGGGCGATCTGGCGTGCACCCTGCCGCCGGAATCCCAGGCGCGATCGACCGGTGGTGGTGATGCTCGATCCGGGTCACGGTGGCGAAGATCCCGGCGCTATCGGTAAATACAAAACCCGCGAAAAAGATATTGTTCTGCAGATAGCCCGCCGCCTGAGCGCGCTGATTAAACGCGAGCCGAATATGCAGGTTTACATGACCCGTAATGAGGATGTGTTTATCCCGCTGAAGGTGCGGGTGGCCAAGGCGCGTAAGCAGCGGGCGGATCTGTTCGTCTCAATACACGCCGATGTATTTACCCGCCTCACCGCCCACGGCGCCTCGGTATTTGCGTTATCCACTAAGGGGGCCACCAGCGCGGCGGCCCGGTATCTGGCCCAAACGCAAAACGCCGCCGATGAGATAGGCGGCGTGAGCAAAAGCGGCGATCGCTATCTGGATCATACGATTTTCGATTTGATGCAGACCGCCACCATCAACGACAGCCTGAAATTCGGCAAGCATGTGTTGAGTCATGTGGGCAAGATCACCCAATTGCATAAAAAAAGCGTCGATCAGGCGGGTTTTGCGGTATTGAAAGCGCCGGATATTCCATCGATTCTGGTGGAGACGGCATTCATCAGCAATATTCAGGAAGAACGGCGGCTGCGTACCGCCCGTTATCAGCAGCAGATTGTGGAAGCGATTCTGGCGGGCATCAAAGCCTATTTTGCCGCCGGAGGGGTACTGGCGCGGCGTTAAAACGCCGCGCTTGGGAATAGGTGCCTGGTGTAGCTGATTCTCACACCCGTGCTACAGACCGGCCTGCGCGAGCACCTTTTCAAGGCAGGTCCGGCGTCAGGTCCATTTTGCTCCATTTCTGCGACAGCTGGCGAATCACGCCATCGTGCGCGGCGGCGGTGATATCCGCGTCAAAGCTGTCTTTCAGACGGGTTTCCCCTTTGCGCATGCCCATTGCGACATCGGTAGCGAGCATCGCGCCTTTGAGAGTCGGACCGGCATTGATAAGCGCATCGTTGCCGGGTTTCGCCATCACCGACCGGGCATACACCTCGCTATCGAAACCGGCGTCGATACGGCCTGCCTTGAGATCCAGATCCCGCTCCGCCGAACTGCGATAGGTGCGAATCGTGACGTCATCGCCGAAGTAGGTTTTCATCAGTTGTTCATGGCTGGTGGATTGCACCACCCCGACCGTTTTGCCTTTCAGCATCGCGCCAAGCGTCGCCATCACCGGATCCGCACGGGGTTTATCGTTAAGGTTCAGCCGTTCGCCGCGCATGGGCATCGACGCCAACGGCCCGTTTTTCAGGACCAGGAAACTGGCGACGCCGCTGGCGTAAGGCACGGTGAAATCCACCACTTTCTTACGTTTTTCATTGATTCCCAGCGTCATAACCAAGTCATATTTACCCACGTTAAGACCCGGTACCAGCGTGGCCCAGGCGCCACTTTCCAATTGACATTCCACTTTGGCCCGCCGGTACAGATCGTGGATAAGATCCACGTCAAATCCTTCCAACTGACCGTGGGAATCGAGGGCGTTCCAGGGGGGGGGAAACGCGCCTTCGATAGCGACGCGCACCCGTTGCCCGTCCTGGGCATCGGCGGCGAATGTCGTGAAGGCGAGGGCGACTGCCAACGCGGCGGTGATAACGCTAGGCTGTTTCATAGACGAGTTCCGGTTACAGAGGATAACGGCCGGCACGCCGGCCGCGGCAATGCACCCGCCCTGAATCAGGAGGGATGCGCAATAGCCGCTGCCAGCGCGGCGTGGGCTTCGCGCAGCGCATGCGCGGCCAGATTGCGGCTCTGGCTCGCAGGAGCGGCGTAAAACGGCTGTTCTTCGCTGTCGACGGGCAGCGCGGCCAGAGTTCCCGCAAGCCGCCCAGCGACGGCCAGGCCGGATGCGGTAAAGCGCTATCGTGGCAAAAACGATTACCGGCGGTGTAATTGAGCGGAACCAGCAGGCGCGAGGCGCGCATCAGCGCATGGTTCAGGCGCTGGCCCTGCTCGCCGCGGGCGCTTAATGCCAGTTGATTAACCGCCGCCGCCGCTTGCCGCAGATCCTGGACCCGCCGGCGCAATAGACCGAGATCCAGACGATCCCCCAGCGCTGCTTGCAGGTTGACCAGCTCGGCGTCCAGCGAGGCGCAGAAGGCAGTATAATCCAGCGGCACCACGGGCGAACTGAGCAAGTGCCACAGCACCCGCAGCACAATGGCGGTGTCGCGCTCCAGATTGGCGGGATCGATATGCTCAAGGGTATCGTGCGGCGTATGCCACCACCAGCCGAGAGCGGTCAGCATTTTGACCGGGCCCGGCGGTTGGTGGCTTAGGCTGCCGAACATCGACGGAATGTCCACGCCCCAAAAAGATTGATCGGCGGCCCGGCCGTGCCGGCGGCCGAGGTGCTGCTGGCCGCTGACGGCCGCCACCGCTTCGGCGGCGACGCCTTTGAATTCGTCAATGACCGACGAATTCGTCAGGACGCTGGAGTTTTCACCGACGGTGGAGTCCACGTTGACGTGGGCGACGCAGCGCCGATCAAGCTCATCCCAGTATTCATCCGCATACCAAGCGGAGCCGGAATAGCGGCCGTGGGAATGGCCGGACCAGAAACACAGGCGCAAGCCGCGCTGCCAGCCTTCGCGCGCTTCAGCCAACAACCGCGGCGCTTCCAACATCGTAGCATTGGCGCTACCGTTATCCATGACGCCGTAATGCCAAGTATCGTGATGGCCGGCGAACAGGACAAAGGGCGCATCATCGCCGCCGGGTGACAGCTCGGCCACTAAAATCGGGGTTTTGCGCCAGCGGGTATCGACCTGGGTGTACAGCGTGACCAGCGGTGATTCGCCGTCGCGGCAGCGGTCGCGCAGCGGCGCGCCGTCGTCCCGGCTGATGGTACAGATAACCGTAGTGGGCAATTGTTGGCGGGTATGCTGCGAGGGGCTACCCCATACCGGCGAGACGCACATCTCGTACAGATGCTCCGTCGGGCTGATATGCAACTGTCCCACGGCGCCATAGCGCTTGGCCAGCGCCGCCTCTTCCTCGGTGGTGATGCCGTCTATCAGCACGATTTTGCCGACGACGTCGGCTGCGGTGAAATCCGCCTCACGCCCTGCGACGATATAGGTAAGCGACGCGGTGATCCCCGCCTCGACCGTGGAGAGGGACATGGAGTGGGTAATGCAGGGGATTGGCTGACCGTCCGCCGTCACCCGCGCCGCGCCTGGCAGACTAATCCAGGCATCGTGGGACAGCAGCTCGGTGCGATAGCCGTAGGATTGCATCTGTTGCTGTAGATAGTGGAAGCTCTCCAGCTCGGGCGCCGTGCCGGATAACTTGATACGTTTGGCGAATTCGGCCAAGTGCGCCATCAGGCACGACCGATCCGGCGAAGCGGTGAGCTTAGACATGGGCGTTCTCCGGTAACGGCGGATTCACATCGTCCGGGATGGGATTGATAAACGGACGACCGGCCAGGCGCCGGGCGAAGTCTTCTTGCGCGCTGGCGATAAGCGCCGAGTCCTGTAAGAGGTCCAGCGCGGTGGCGGCCATCGCCTTGGCGGCATGGGTCATACCTTCTATGGGCGGCGGGCAATTTACCCTGCGCAACCAACTGCCAGGAATGCCCCGGCGTACCGATGGCGTAAGTGGCGCCGCTCAGCTGTACCGTCGGCTCCACCCAGCTTACGGTACCGACATCGGTGGAGCCGACGTAAGCGCCCCGTGGAGGACGTCTTGAATTATTGGTGGGTTTGTTGTATGAGACAGTAAACCTACGTTACACGCTTATGCTCATTGCATTTTCACATTGTATTGATTTTAATAACTTTTATTTCCATCCCGGTTTGA
>NZ_JBLKSS010000117.1:0-4661 GCF_047607725.1 Sodalis sp. (in: enterobacteria)
ATCTTCAAAAATCTTCATATCGATGTTGTCGACATAAAATACTCATTGGGCAGCAACCGCCATTACAAGCGAGAGTTGATCATTCGTAATTTCGCCTGATTTCCTTTTTTGCAAACAATTCTGGACTGTCCAAAATAGCCATTTTTTATAATTTAGATGAGTCCAGAATTGTCTGCAAATTAGTCCAAAATATTTTACATCGCTACATGCCCAGGCCGGGATCGTTCTCCTCGGTAAGCAGATCGTCCAGTTCCAGCCCCATTTCATCCAGCGTGACCCGGGTATCCCCATAAATTCCCATTGCCAGCAGCGCATTAGAGAGCGTGCGGCCAAGTAAAAATTCCATCGACAGATAATAAACCTGGCGCACATCCTGCGACAGTTGGGCGCGGTTGGATCGCAGCCAGCGTTCCACCATGCGATCGCGCACCGCCAGCAGCACGGCATTCAGCCACTCGTGTTTGTTCGCCACGGCGGGATCTTTACCGATGGTGAACATCAATTTATAGGAGATGGAGTGTTTAAGCGCCTCGACGCTGAGGGTGGGTGACGCATAGATAAACGGTGAATTCATGCCCGTGTTTCCCCTGGTTGAACCTTAAAGGCGTTGATACAACGACTGATAGGCTTTCGCGGCAACGCGCCAGCTGAAATCCAGTCCCATCGCCGGCCGCTGCACAATAACGCCACAGCGACGGCCGTGACCACAAAACAAAAGCGCGGCGKATAGCGCGCTGCAGGCCCGCGGCGGTGGCATCTTCAAACACAAAACCGCTGGCGACGCCGTCCGACAGATTTTCCAGCGAACTGTCGGTGACGGTATCCGCCAGCCCGCCGGTACGGCGCACCAGCGGCAGGGTGCCGTATTTCAGCGCATAAAGCTGTGTGAGCCCGCACGGCTCAAAGCGGCTCGGCACCATCAACACGTCCGAGCCGCCGATAATGCGGTGCGAGAATGCCTCATGGTATCCCAGTTGCACCCCCACCTGGCTAGGATATTCCGCCGCCGCGGCCAAAAAGCCCTGTTGCAGCGTGGCGTCGCCGGCGCCGAGCAGCGTGAGCGGGCCGCCCTGCTCAAGCAAATCCGGCAGGACTTCCTGCACCAGATCCAGCCCTTTCTGGCTGGTCAGCCGGCTGACCACCGCGAACAGCGGTACCTTTTCATCCACCGTAAGCCCCATCGCGGTTTGCAGGTGGCGCTTATTGTTGACTTTCGCCTCCAGCACATCGCGGTTATAGCGGGTGGCGAGCATGGCGTCGTGGGTAGGGTTCCAAATGGCATCATCGACGCCGTTTAATATACCGCTCAACTGTCCTTGGGTCTGTAGGGACGCCAGCAGCCCCTTCATGCCGTAACCGTAGGCCGGCTGCGTGATTTCCCGGGCGTAAGTGGGGCTGACCGTCGTGACATGATCGGCATAAAAAAGCCCGGCTTTCATATAGGAAATCTGACCATAAAACTCGAAACCATAGGTCTGGAAAAAGTCATCCGGCAGTTGGAGTTCCGGTAAGTGGCGCGGGGAGAACAACCCCTGATAGGCCAGATTATGCACGGTGAACACCGATTTCGCCGGCCGGCCTTTCGCTGCCAGATAGGCGCAGGTCAATCCGGCGTGCCAGTCGTGGGCGTGTACGATATCCGGGCGCCAGGCAGGATCCAGCCCGGTGGCCATTTCCGCCCCCACCCAGCCCAGGATCGCGAAACGCAGATAGTTATCCATATAGGCGAACTGATCCTGGTCGTGATAGGGACTGCCGTGACGATCGTACAGATCCGGGATATCAATCAGATAGATGCCAACGCCGTTAAAACGGCCGTACAGCAGTACGCCGTGGCGCGACAGCGCGTCAAACTCTTTTACCACGCGGCTATCGGGAACACCTTTACGCAAATCCGGAAAGGCAGGCAGGAGAACCCGCACATCATCGCCCTCTGCGATTTGCGCAGCGGGAGCGCCCCTACCACATCTGCCAGTCCCCCGGTTTTCAGTAAGGGGAACAATTCAGAACAAACATGTAGAACCTGCATCATCGCTCCTGTTGTGGCTTAGTGCTTTTCTAGTGACCGTTTGCGGTCTTCCCTAACTGAGTTTTGCCAATGTATCGCGGGTGACCAGCACAATGCCTTCCTCCGTAAGGTGAAAGCGTTGACAGTCCAAATCCGCCTCTTCGCCAATAATCATGTCATCAGGGATCTGGCAGGCGCGATCGATAATGCATCGGCGCAGCCGGTAGGAGCGTCCGACAATCACGTCAGGCAACAGCACCGCCTGTTCCTGCTCGCAAAAGGAATGGATCCTGACGCGCGGAAACAGCACGCAGTGTTTCAGGATGGTCCCGGACAAAATACAGCCGCCGGAGACCAGTGAATTCAGCGTCACGCCGGAATGGCAGGCGCGATCTTGGGTAAATTTGGCGGGCGGCATCGCCGTGCGGATCGGCCACTCGCGATCGTAAATATTCAGCTCAGGCATGACCGAAGCGAGATCCACGTTGGCGCGCCAGTAGGCGTCCAGCGTGCCGACATCGCGCCAATAGGGCGTGCTTTGGCCGGACTGGGCCGACCTCACGCAGGAGAGCGTAAACGCACAGGCGTCGCCATCGGCGGTCACCCGGTGCAGAATATCCTTGCCGAAATCGTGGCTGGAACGGTCATCGCGCCGATCCTCCTCCAGCCGCTGGTACAGGTAGTCCGCGTCGAAGACATAAATGCCCATGCTGGCAAGCGCCTTGTCCGGCTGGCCCGGCATCACCGTCGGATCCGCCGATTTTTCCACGAAATCCACCACGCGATAATCGGCATCCACCGCCAACACGCCAAAATCACGCGCCTCGACGCGGGGTACCGGCAGACAGGCGACGGTACAGGGCGCGCCCTTCTCCACGTGATCGATAAGCAGCCGTGAATAATCCATCTTGTAGATATGATCGCCGGCCAGGATCACCAGATATTGCGCGCGGTAGCGGCGAATAATGTCCAGATTTTGCGACACCGCGTCGGCGGTACCGCGGTACCAGTGTTCGGTTGCCAACCGCTGCTGGGCGGGCAGCAGGTCGACAAATTCGTTCATCTCGGCATTGAGGAACGACCAGCCGCGCTGGATATGCTATACCAGCGTATGGGATTGGTACTGGGTAATTACCCCGATGCGCCGGATGCCGGAATTCAGACAATTGGATAAAGCAAAATCAATAATGCGGAACTGACCACCGAAATGTACCGCGGGCTTGGCACGTTCGGCGGTCAGCACTTTTAGCCGCGAGCCGCGACCGCCCGCCAGGATCAACGCTACGGATTGAATCGGCAACTGGCGCGCCAGCATCACCGGGTCACTGCTTGCAAACCGCACCATAGCCCACTCCTGTTAATCCTGTTCCAGCACGCATGCCGCGCGGGGACCAAGCGATAGCAAAAGGTCAGCAGGGGCTGACATAAGCGGCTGAAACGGCGCCGTTAACCGCCACCTTCCTTCAGGTAAGGTGATTTCACAGGGGCTTGTCGTGGCATTGATCACAAAAAGCGTACGTTGCGATAAACGAATTTGCAGCCGCGTTTCACCCTGCTGCCATTGTTCCGCGCACAGCGGAGCGCCATGCTCATCGAGCCATTCAACCTGCTCCGGCGAATCCTCCACCCACCAGCGATCGACGTTTAGCGCCGGAATCGATTGACGCAGGCGGATGAGCCCGGCGGTGAACGCGGTCAACACCTCGTCTGCCTGCGCCCAGTCCAGCCAGGTAGTGGCGTTATCCTGGCAATACGCGTTGTTATTGCCCTGCTGGCTATGGCCGTGCTCATCGCCGGCCAACAGCATCGGCGTGCCCTGGGACAGCAGCAGCGTCGTCAGCAGCGCCCGCTGGCTTTGGCCACGATCGGTATTCACCTGAGCGGTGGCGTCTAGCCCCTCATGGCCGTAATTAAAGCTGTGGTTCTCACCGGCGCCGTCGCGGTTGTCCTCACCGTTAGCCTGATTATGCTTGTGGTTGAAGCTCACCAGATCGCGCAGGGTGAAACCGTCATGGGCGGTCAGCATGTTCACCGAGGCGGCCGGCGAGCGCTGGCGGAACAGATCGTCCGAGGCGGCGAAGCGGCGGGCGAATTGACCCAGGCGAATATCCCCGTGCAGCCAGAAGCGACGCATATCATCGCGAAAGCGATCATTCCATTCGGCAAACGGCGACGGGAAACGCCCAGCCTGATAACCGTCCGGTCCAATATCCCACGGCTCAGCGATAAGCTTGCAGCGTCCGAGCAGCGGGTCGGCTTTGATGGCGGCAAACAGCGGCGCGTCGGCGCTGAACGCCGGCGTCCGGCCCAGCACGCTGTCGAGGTCGAAACGGAAACCGTCCACGTGGCATTCCTTCACCCAAAAACGCAGACAGGTCATTACCCATTCCCGCACCATGGGCTGACACAGGCGCAGCGTATTGCCGCAACCGGTCCAGTTCTGGTAGTCGCCCTGCTCATCGAGTCAGGTCAGTAGTAGCTGTGGTTGTCGATCGCGCGCAGCGACAGCACCGTAAGCGTACGCCCAGCGCCGTCTGTTAATTCCCCATCAAGTTATTAAAGATGATGTCCATTATTTTTTTAATGGGCGCAATTCATGAAACAAACCCCACCAAAACCCTCAAGACGTCGTCCAAATTTCCCGCTGGACTTT
>NZ_JBLKSS010000118.1:0-4470 GCF_047607725.1 Sodalis sp. (in: enterobacteria)
GAGGTGCCAAACACCGCCGTCGATATGAACTCTTGGGCGGTATCAGCCTGTTATCCCCGGAGTACCTTTTATCCGTTGAGCGATGGCCCTTCCATTCAGAACCACCGGATCACTAAGACCTGCTTTCGCACCTGCTCGAGCAGTCACTCTCGCAGTCAAGCTAGCTTATGCCTTTGCACTAACCTCACGATGTCCGACCGTGATTAGCTAACCTTCGTGCTCCTCCGTTACACTTTGGGAGGAGACCGCCCCAGTCAAACTACCCACCAGGCACTGTCCTCGGCCCGGATAACGGGCCTGAGATGAGAACATCAAACATTAAAGGGTGGTATTTCAAGGTTGGCTCCATGCAGACTGGCGTCCACACTTCAAAGCCTCCCACCTATCCTACACATCAAGGCTCAATGTTCAGTGTCAAGCTATTAAAAGCTTGATGCTCAAAAAATTAAAACTGGTATTCATATGAATATTCGGTTGTTCACTCTTCAAGACTTGATATTTCGTGTGTCGATATCGTCTTGTGAGTGCCCACACAGATTGTCTGATAAATTGTTGAAAGAGCGCCGCGCCGCCGGAAACCGGCTGGCGCGAGGTGCGTAAATTACGCTTTCCTCTTACAGAGTCAAGCCCGCCGGGCCAACTTCTGCGTCGTTCAACCTGCTGCGCCGTAGCGGTAACAGGCCGGACAATGGAGGCGCATTATAGGGGGTTCCGGCCCTGAGGCAACCGCTATTTTCGTCAAATGACAGCGTTTGCTGCTTTCCACAGCAAATACCGGCTTATACCCGCTTTTACACAAACTTATCCACAACGAAAGGCGCGGGAACAAAATTTGGCGAGCATCGCGCAATCGTTTTCGCTACAATTCAGGCAAATTTTTCTTGTCCGGGTCGAGTGGCCACGGACGAAAATGCCGCTTCGGCATTGCCTGACAACGCCAGTTAACGTCATTGCTATTCATATCAAGGGTCATTTGCCATGCAACCACCACGTCCTGTCCGCCGCGCGCTGCTCAGCGTCTCCGACAAAGCCGGTATTCTGGAGTTCGCCCAGTCCCTGTCCCAGCGCGGCGTTGAGCTGCTTTCCACCGGCGGCACCGCCCGCCTGCTGGCCGAGGCGGGCCTGCCGGTCACCGAAGTGTCAGACTATACGGGCTTTCCCGAAATGATGGACGGGCGTGTCAAAACGCTGCATCCCAAAGTGCACGGCGGGATCCTGGGACGTCGCGATATCGATGACGCCATTATGCGCGAGCACGACATTGCACCGATTGATATGGTGGTGGTCAACCTTTATCCCTTTGCCGCCACGGTGGCGCGCGCGGACTGTACCCGTGAAGAGGCGGTGGAGAATATTGATATTGGCGGCCCCACCATGGTGCGCTCTGCCGCCAAGAACCATAAAGATGTGGCAATTGTGGTCAACAGCGCTGACTATCCCGCGGTGCTCGCGGAAATGGACAGCCACGGCGGCTCGCTCACCCTGGAAACCCGATTCGACCTCGCTATCAAAGCATTTGAACATACCGCCGCCTATGACAGTATGATTGCCAACTATTTCGGCAGCCAGGTGCCGACCTATCATGGCGACACCAAGCAGCCTTCCGGCCGCTTCCCGCGCACCCTCAATCTCAACTTTATCAAGAAACAGGACATGCGCTACGGCGAAAACAGCCACCAATTAGCGGCGTTTTATACCGATCCCGAGACGCATGAAGCGTCGTTGGCCACCGCACGGCAGCTGCAGGGGAAAGCCCTTTCCTACAATAATATCGCCGACACCGATGCGGCGCTTGAATGCGTGAAGACCTTCACCGAGGCGGCTTGCGTCATTGTTAAGCACGCCAATCCCTGCGGCGTGGCCACCGGCGATACCTTGCTGGCAGCTTATGATCGCGCCTACCAGACCGACCCCACCTCCGCTTTCGGCGGTATTATCGCCTTCAACCGACCGCTAGACGCCGATACCGCCAAAGCGATCGTGAGCCGCCAATTTGTGGAGGTGATTATCGCCCCGGCCGTCGACGATGACGCCTTGGCGGTGCTGGCCGGTAAGCAAAACGTGCGGGTACTGGCCTGTGGCCGCTGGCAGAAGCAGACGCCGGGGTTGGATTTCAAACGGGTTAACGGCTGCCTGTTGGTGCAGGAGCGCGATGTGGGTATGGTGGATCTGCAGGATTTGCAAGTGGTTACCGAACGCCAGCCGACAAAGGCGGAAATGCGCGATGCGCTGTTTTGCTGGAAGGTAGCGAAATTCGTCAAATCCAACGCGATCGTTTATGCCCGCGAGCAGCGCACCATCGGTATTGGCGCCGGGCAAATGAGCCGTGTTTACTCGGCAAAAATCGCCGGCATCAAGGCGGCGGACGAAGGTCTGGACGTCAAGGGATCGGCGATGGCCTCTGACGCCTTCTTTCCGTTCCGCGACGGTATCGACGCCGCGGCGGCGGTAGGCGTACGCTGTGTCATTCAGCCGGGCGGGTCGATTCGCGATAACGAAGTTATCGCCGCCGCCAATGAGCATGGCATCGCCATGATCTTTACCCATATGCGTCATTTCCGCCATTAAGCCTAGGAGTTAGCTTGCCATGAATATTTTGATTATCGGCAACGGCGGACGTGAACACGCCCTGGCCTGGAAAGCCGCGCGATCGAAGCTTGCCGACAACGTATACGTCGCGCCCGGCAATGCCGGCACCGCACTGGAGCCGGCGTTGCAAAATGTGGACATTGCCGCGACCGATATTCCGGCGCTAGTAGCCTTTGCCCAAGAACGTCACATCGGGCTGACCATCGTTGGACCGGAAGCGCCGCTGGTGAAGGGGGTGGTGGATGCTTTCCACGCCGCGGGCCTGCGGATTTTCGGCCCGACGCAAGCCGCCGCGCAGTTGGAGGGTTCTAAGGCCTTTAGCAAAGACTTCCTTGCCCGCCACGGTATTCCCACCGCGTGCTATGAGAACTTTACCGAGGTCGCGCCGGCGCTGGACTATGTGCGTCAGCGGGGCGCGCCGATCGTTATCAAAGTGGACGGTCTGGCCGCGGGCAAAGGCGTGATTGTCGCCATGACGCTGACGGAAGCAGAATCCGCCGTGAACGATATGCTGGCCGGCAACGCTTTTGGCGATGCGGGGCACCGTATCGTCATTGAAGAGTTTCTCGCCGGTGAAGAGGCCAGCTTTATTGTCATGGTAGACGGTGAACATGTGCTGCCGATGGCCACCAGTCAGGATCATAAACGCGTTGGCGATGGGGATACCGGTCCGAATACCGGCGGTATGGGCGCTTATTCACCGGCGCCGGTCGTGACCGATGAGGTACATCGCAGGGTAATGGAGCAGGTTATTTGGCCAACGGTGAAAGGGATGGCGGCGGAGGGAAATGTCTACACCGGTTTCCTGTATGCCGGCCTGATGATAAGCCCTGACGGCCAGCCGAAAGTCATTGAGTTCAACTGCCGCTTCGGCGATCCGGAAACCCAACCTATTATGTTGCGCATGCGATCCGATCTGGTCGCCCACTGCCTGGTGGCCACCGAAGGCCGTTTGGACGAGGAAACGTCAGAGTGGGATGAACGACCGGCGCTGGGCGTAGTAGTGGCGGCGGGAGGTTATCCCGGCGACTACCGCACCGGGGATGAAATCAGCGGTCTACCGACAGCCGAGGCGGAAGGGGAAAAAATATTTCACGCCGGCACCCGCCTGCACCAGGGTGAGGTGTTGACCCAAGGAGGCCGCGTGCTGTGCGTCACCGCGCTGGGGGCGACCGTTGCCGACGCGCAGGCCCGGGCCTACCGCGCGGCCAAGCCCGTCCATTGGCGTGACTGTTTTTGCCGCCGCGATATCGGCTATCGCGCTATCGCTCGCGAAGCCTAAACCCTCTCACGGGGCGGAGTCAGCGCGTTCCCGCCCCGCCACGACGGCCTAGAGATCGTCTTCATTCGGCTGCCAGCGGCAGAAATTCTCATTGGCGACCAGCAGCAGCTGCGTGCCTTCCGGCGCTTCCAGCCAGGCAATCCCCAATTCTCCCGACGTGTTGCGGGTGCGGGCGGCAAGCCAACCCGCGGCGCGCGCATCGAAATCTGGCGTCGCCGTCCCACCTTGGCAAAGCGTAATCACGCCGTTATGCCAAATCCCCTGCTTTAACCGGACGTGGCCGGTGCGCAGCGCCTGGCTGACATCCAGCCCGCGCTCGCGCTGCATGAAACTAAGCTTGCCCTGCTGGTATTCATAGCGGGTCACGACCGCATCAGCGCCGCGATAGGGGCTGTAGACGCTTTCGAGCGTCACGCGCTCGCTGGTGCAGATTCCGACGTATCCGATCATCTGTTCCGGCGTAAGCGTACGCCCAGCGCCGTATTGACAGTTATTCAGCAGGGATGGTGAGGTTCCACGGCAGGAGCTCTTTGATTTTGTTGATGGGATGATCCGCGATAATCGCCAGCACATGGCGCAGATACGCTTCCGGCTCCACG
>NZ_JBLKSS010000119.1:0-4056 GCF_047607725.1 Sodalis sp. (in: enterobacteria)
ATCATCGCCGGATTATCCATGATCTGACAGCCGTCCCTTATAGGATGCGGGTTCACTAGGCATCGTAGTGGAACATATTCTTACCGGGCCATACAACAAACCCACCAATAATTCAAGACGTCCTCCACGGGGCGCTTACTATCCTGCGGGCGCCGGATTATGATCTTGAACGCTTGGCGCGCGCATTTAGCGAACTGAACGCCGGCGCTGTCGCCTGGCTTGATGCGGAACAGGTGCCGGCCGAGGGCCGCACGATTGATTGGTATGTGGGTATGCGCTATATCCACCAAGGTTTTGAACTGACCATACCTTGGCAAGTCAGCGACGTGACACCGGCGGAACTACAGCGGGCGATTGAGGGTTTTCATGCGGCGCATCACCAACTGTATACGTTCTCGCAGCCCGAAATGCCGGTGGAAGTGGTGCTGGCCCGCGTTAAAGCGACGGGCCGGCTGGCGAAACCGCAATTGCCCACCCTCGCGGCAGCGGGTGCGCCGGCCGCGGCGGCGATGAGCGGCAGCCAGCGAGTTTATGCCGGCGGGATGATTGTATTTCGCGGCCGTCATCTGCTTGCTTATTTGGAAAAAGAGATGACCGGCCTGCGCGGTAATCATATCTCTATGATCTTTCAAGAGCCGATGACATCGCTGAATCCCATTTTTACCATAGGTTCACAGTTATCCGAGGCTATCCGCCTGCATCAGGGCCTGTCGCGCCGCGGCGCCTGGTGGGCATTCCCTCGCCGGAACGGCGCGTGCGGGATTACCCGCACCAGCTTTCGGGCGGTATGCGGCAGCGGGTCATTGTTATGTACTGCGGCCGCGTGGTGGAAAGCGCGGATGTCTTTTCCCTCTTTGCCCGTCCCGGCCACTCTTATACCGAAGGGTTGCTCAACGCCATGCCGCGCATGGATATTGAACAGGACACCTTGTTTGTTATTGAAGGCAACGTGCCGAATCCGCAGCATATCCCGAGCGGCTGCCGTTTCCATCCGCGCTGTATTTACGTTCAGGATATCTGCCGGCAAAAGGAACCGCCGTTACGTGAAATCATACTGGGACGGCACATCGCCTGCCATTTCGCCCAGGAACGTCTTGAAGGAATACAGATTTCGTTCCGGGCGTCCCCTGCTATCGTTCCTCCGCCGCTGTCGGTCTCCTCCGCGCAATCCGATAATGCGGCCGTGAAAACGCCGCCGTTGAAAAGAGGTCAAGCACGATGACATCACCTTCACCGCAGGCCGGCAACCCTCTTTTGCAGGTACATGACCTGAAAAAATATTTTCCCGCGCCGGGACAGCGAGGCACGATGCTCAAGGCCGTGGATGGTGTGAGCTTCCCGCTGGCGAAAGGCGAAACCCTCGCGCTTATCGGCGAGTCGGGGTCAGGCAAAACTACGGTGGGCAAGACCCTCCTGCGCCTGCATGAGCCGACGGCGGGGAAGGCTATCTTTCAAAACGTCGATATCTTTGAGCTCAAACCCCGCCAACTGCGCCATTGCCGGCGCGATATGCAGATTATTTTTCAAGATCCCTTTGCCTCGCTCAACCCGCGAATGACGGTAGAGGAGCTTATTGCCGAACCGTTCGACATTCACGGACAGTCGGCGGGCCCGGACAGAACGCGGCGCATCGCGCGATTGCTAGAATTGGTGGGGCTGGCCACTTACCATGCCCGGCGATACCCCCATGAGTTCTCCGGCGGTCAGCGCCAGCGTATCGGTATTGCGCGCGCGCTGGCGCTCGACCCCAAGCTGATTATTTGTGATGAACCGGTTTCAGCCCTGGATGTCTCCATACAATCGCAGATCCTCAACCTGCTGCGCCAATTACAACAAGAGCTGGGACTGAGTTATTTGTTTATCGCCCACGGTATGGCGGCGGTAAAGCACATTTCTCATCGGGTGGCGGTGATGTATCTGGGAAAAATTATGGAAATCTCACCGACGCGCCTGCTCTACGCCGCGCCGTTGCACCCCTACAGCGAAGCGCTGATATCGGCCATTCCGGTGCAGGACCCGACCGTGAAGCGTCATCGCATTATTCTGGCGGGCGATATCCCCTCGCCGCTTAATGTCCCAAGCGGGTGCCGGTTCCATACCCGCTGCCCTTATGCCGCCTCCGTAGGGGAGAAGTGCCGCACGGTTGAGCCGACGCTTAGCTATAGGGGCGATGGCCGCTGGGTCGCCTGCCATTTGCACGAGAAGCAGCGCGCCGGCGACATAAGCATTATGCCTACTTGAAACGGGAACGCCAGAAAGTCACAGCAGAGGGGGAGGTGGTTATTATACCCTCCTTTATGCTTGTCGTGGATGCTACCGCCAAGGTAGGACTCGATTGGGCCAGGATGGCATCGGCACCTTACAGCCATGCCATCTCATTACTCTGCCGCTTGAGGTTTTTGCGCGCTAACGTTTAAGCGCTATAGAGATTAATTAACCCTAAAAAAGCATTTTTCATCGAATCGATATTTAATCGAAAGCATTAATCTTCCCCTGATATATCAGCGTTAATGACTTTTATCTTATGGCAAGCACAGAGTAAGCGCCCCGTGGAGGACGTCTTGAATTATTGGTGGGTTTGTTGTACGGCCCGGTAAGAATATGTTCCACTACGATGCCTAGTGAACYCGCATCCTATAAGGGACGGCTGTCAGATCATGGATAATCCGGCGATGATAGTGTCCACTTAAATTTTAATGGACACTATCACAAACTTCAGAACACTAATTTCATATCACTCAAACCGGTATGGAAATAAAAGTTATAAAATCAATATAATGTGAAAATGCAATGAGCAGAAGCGTGTAACGTAGGTTTACTGTCTCATACAACAAACCCACCAATAATTCAAGACGTCCTCCACGGGGCGCTTACGGTAATAACATCGACAAAATTAACCTGCTGCCCACAGATGATATGGGTAATGTGCTGGCGATCCTCATGGGTGAGCATGCTTAAATAATTATGCGCTAACTCATTACTGATGAAATTGGAGCCGTCGCTGATGCACAGAATGGAAATGCCTACCGGCGCCGAGGCGACGATTTTGCGGTTAAACTGCTCATTTTCCTCCAACTGGTAAACGTTCTTTTCCGCCGGCGCCAGCATCCTATGCTCAAACAGCCAGGTCAGGCACATCAGCGCCGCGGCGGACAAGATATTCAACAGCCCCAGTTTAAACAGCAGCAGGTTGAGATTGTCTATTACCGCGCAGCGCGGCAGCGAAAATGCCATACTCAGCGTGGTTTGCGACAGCGGTTTTTTCATCACCAGATTGGCAAAGCCGTGGTTATAGCCGAAAAAGGCCGGCGGCGACGGAAAGGTGCCAAGCGCCGCGGCGCTGCGTTCGCCGCTGGTCAGTCTCAGCAGCGGCAGGTTGTTTTGGTCGAGCAGCGTAAGGCCGATAGGCAGGTTACTGGCGCTGGCGAAATCCTCCAGCCTTATCGTTTGCTCGATGCCGATAAGCGCCTCCAGCTTATTGCCGCTGTAAAGGGGGATAAGCGCATAATAGCTGCCGCTGTCGTGCCGGTTACCGGGGGCGACCCAATATTGCGTGCCCTGCCGGTCGGTGAGGCGCGCGTTGCGGAATTTGATAACCTAGCGCACCAGGCTTTTTGGCACGGCATCGTTGCCGTTCTCCACGCTGCGCATGCTGAAATCGGCCAGGCACAGGCTCTCCCCGCCGATATAGAACACCCGGTTGAGATCGTAGGCATCGGAAAAATTGTCTTTCTAATAGCTGAGAAAATAGGTCAGCGCACTGACCGCGGCATGAAAACACGGCGTTTCGTTGGCGCAGTCGCCATTGGGGATCAGCGCGCTGTAGCGCGGCTGGGCCAGTTTGTTGCCGGCGTTGCCGTCCAGCATATCCAGCCCCCCCAGACTGCCGGTCAGCCGGTTTTCCGCCATGTATTTGTAAGCGTACGCCCAGCGCCGTATTGACAGTTATTCAGCAGGGATGGTGAGATTCCACGGCAGGAGCTCTTTGATTTTGTTGATGGGATGATCCGCGATAATCGCCAGCACATGGCGCAGATACGCTTCCGGCTCCACGCC
>NZ_JBLKSS010000120.1:0-3200 GCF_047607725.1 Sodalis sp. (in: enterobacteria)
ATCATCGCCGGATTATCCATGATCTGACAGCCGTCCCTTATAGGATGCGGGTTCACTAGGCATCGTAGTGGAACATATTTTTACCGGGCTATACAACAAACCCACCAATAATTCAAGACGTCCTCCACGGGGCGCTTACCTCGGTTCCACTATCACCACGCCGTATGCGGGTAATGTGTTGACTATTCAGGTGCTGACGTCAACCAAAAATGAGGTGCAGCACAACCTGTTGGTGAAGCAAGTGTTGGGGACGGTGGCGTTTCACTAAGTCCGGCGTCGGGCCGACGACGATGTTCTCCCTCGCGCTCACCTGAGCGCGCCCGCCGGCACGCTGGTGTGATCCCCCCGTGGCCTCCATCGACGCGCTAACGTTAAATCTACTGGACGAGCCGCAAAGACCGCCTTTATTCTGGTCGAAGAGCGGGCGAGGAAGGCCGCTTTTTTCCCGGTTTTGCCCCCTTTGCGCCATACTGATTATTCCGTAACCGGCAACCGGAGGCGTATCATGAAACTGATCGGCAGTTATTCCTGTCCCTTTGTACGCAAAATTTTGGTGATTCTGCTTGAGAAAGATTTGCCGTTTACGTTGGTTCACGTGGTGGATAACACGCTGTCCACCGCACCGGTATTGATTGATGCGCAAGGTGAAAGTCATCGCCACCCCTCCCTTATTGCCGAGTATTTGGAGTGGCTGCAGCCCGAACCGGCACTACTGCCGGCCGATGCCCGTGATGCGCTTAGGGTGAAGGAGTGGGCGGCGCTGGCGCTGGTGAGCGAATGCCGCCGTAGCGCCGACGCTCAGAAGGAGCAGCGGCTGTGGCAACACCGCGCCCGCCTGCGCAGCGGGCTGGATGCGCTGGAGAAGGGGGCGGCGGAAGGCCGCTGGCTGAACTCATCCATGCTGTCGCTGGCGGATGTCGCCGTCGCCTGCATGCTGGGTTTTATCAATGTCCGGCGCGTGATGCCCAATTGGTGCGTTGCCCATCCTGCGCTGGTGGCCATGGCCGACCGGCTCTTCAGCCGTGAGAGTTTTGCCCGGACTCTGCCGCCGGCGACGGCCGGATTGTATAGCGATGAAACCATCGCCGCCAGAGTGTGAAGCCGCTCTGATAACCGCGATTTTCCTTCCCGTCGGCTCTGTTCATCGTTCCGGCGCGGCGTTAACGTTACGGATATAGCGTTCAGACCGCTCATCGCCGCGTGTCGATGTTGTTCGCTGACATCGGTCGACCGACCGGTAAAGCAACCAGCGTGAAGGAGAGAGCCATGGCGCACAATCCCCCAATCACAAACCTGATTCTCGGCGAATACGGGTATCCTTTTCAGCTAAAAGCACGTTATGCAAATTTTATCGGCGGCGAGTGGGTACCGTCGCTGTCCGGCGATTATTTTGTCAATCTAACGCCGATCACCGGCAGGCCGCTGTGCAAGGTCGCCAGCTCCGATCGAGACGACATCGATCTGGCGCTTGACGCCGCCCATGCCGCCCGCGCCGGCTGGGGGGCGACGTGCCGCTGGCGATTGACCATTTCCGCTATTTCGCGTCCTGTATCCGCGCGCAGGAGGGAGGAATCAGCGAAATCGATAGTGAAACGGTGGCTTACCACTTCCACGAGCCGTTAGGGGTCGTGGCGCAAATCATCCCCTGGAACTTCCCGCTGCTGATGGCCTGCTGGAAAATGGCGCCGGCGCTGGCCGCCGGTAACTGTATTGTGCTGAAGCCGGCCAAGCTGACGCCGATGTCGGTGCTGATGCTGATGGAGCTCATTCAAGATCTGCTGCCGTCGGGTGTGGTGAATGTGGTCAACGGGGCGGGGGGCGAAATCGGCGAGTATCTGGCGACCTCGGGACGGGTGGCCAAAATTGCCTTTACCGGTTCCACCGAGGTCGGGCAGAAGATAATGAGCTACACCGCCCGGAATGTTATCCCGGTGACCCTTGAGTTGGGCGGCAAATCCCCGAACATTTTCTTTGCCGATGTTATGGCCAAAGAGGATGCTTTCTTTGACAAGACGCTGGAGGGGTTTGCGCTATTCGCTTTCAACCAGGGCGAGGTCTGTACCTGCCCCAGCAGAGCGCTGGTGCAGGAATCGAGTTACGAACGTTTTATGGAGCGCGCTATCAAGCGGGTGGAGGCCATCAAAACCGGTAACCCGCTCGATCGCGCCACGATGATGGGCGCGCAGGTTTCCACCGGCCAGCTGGAAACCATCCTCAATTATATTGATATCGGCAAGCGAGAGGGGGCGGAAGTGCTTACCGGCCGCCGCCGCAAGCAGATGGAGGGCGATCTGGCGGCGGGGTATTATCTGGAGCAGACGATTTTGTTCGGCAACAACAGTATGCGGGTCTTCCAGGAAGAAATCTTTGGTCCGGTGCTGGCGGTCACGACTTTCAAGGATATGGATGAAGCGCTGGTCCTGGCCAACGACTCTGATTACGGCCTTGGCGCCGGGGTCTGGAGTCGTGACATCAATATCGCCTACCGGATGGGGCGCGGTATTCAGGCGGGGCGCGTCTGGACCAACTGCTATCATACCTATCCGGCCCCCGCCGCCTTTGGCGGCTATAAACAATCGGGCATTGGCCGGGAAACCCACAAAATGATGCTTGAGCATTATCAGCAAACAAAATGCCTGCTGGTCAGCTATGCCGATAGCGCGACAGGTCTGTTCTGAGCCCAAACGGCGGTCAGGCCGCCGGTGCCGCCGCGGTGATTTGCTGCGTCGCGCGCCGGCGGATAAATCGCCGCATCAGTACGAACCAGGCCAGAACGCTGAGCAAATTGAGAAAATTGAATAATCCGCTACCGCCGGCGGTATAGAGGGTTTTCGCCAGCTCAATGCCAAAGGTATACACCAGGTGCAGATTCCGACGTATCCGATCATCTGTTCCGGCGACATCCGATCAGTTATTCAGATATTTTCCGATCACCCATTTCAGTGATATTCGATCATGTGTTCGCTCATCTTCTGACTCGGTTTTAGTCTATTTTTCCTGTGCTGGCTACTCCTTGCTCTTTGCGTAGTGATTCGCCTTTAAGTTCCAGTCGATAGCTGAGGTGTACTAGCCGATCGAGTAACGCGTCAGCTGTCGTGGGGTTTTCTATCAGTCCATACCATTTTTTTACCGGCAGTTGACTGATCAGGATGCTGCTGCTTTTGTCGTAACGATCTTCCATCACCTCCAACAGCATCGTT
>NZ_JBLKSS010000121.1:0-45232 GCF_047607725.1 Sodalis sp. (in: enterobacteria)
GATGACAGTCCGGCTTGGGCTAATGGTCGCTGCCGCCGTCAGCATCATTGCCGCCATTCTTAAAATGTAGAGCATAGGATTTCTTTCGCCAAATGTGCTGATTGAGTGGAAAAATACTTGGTATATTCATTTTTTGATTATTAAGATGCTTAAAGCAAGATTATATACCAAAGATTTACCGTAACGCATTGAAAATTAATGATTTACAACCGGTCTCGAAAACCGTTAAGGGAGCAATCCCTTCCAGGGTTCAAATCCCTGTCTCTCCGCCACTTTTCAACGGGTTACAGCGTTTCCTTTATGTTACCAAAAACGCTGTTAGCGTTGAGTTAGCGTATTTTGTTAGCGTATTTTCGACTTATCGCTTACCAAAGGGCGGTCGAGAGATGGGGTTACGCTTACCTTTCTGTCATAGACTAGAACCTGTGATTCGGTCTTATGACCGCTGAAAAGTTGTTTATCTTTTGTCGAGCCCTGATAGTCTGAGATGCCCTTAGCTTTTAAGTCATGAAAAGTAAAGTCGAGGCTTTTCTCCAGCCTCTTACCAGCCTCCTTTCGTGCTTTTGTCCATAAATCATTAAAGCCGTTGTAGCTATATTTCTCACAAAAATAGTTAAAAACAACATATTTTGCATTGTCGTGTAGTAACTTTGCTTTATCAATCGTGAATCGCAACCGCTGAGTCCACGCTTTGATTTGTTTTTTTCCTGTTTTCCCTTGCTGAATAAAGACTCCATCCGGTAGTATTTGCTCCCACCGTAAATTTAATATGTCCGAAACTCGAGCTGCACAGAGATACGCAATTTCCATTCCTATAAACAAAACGTCATCTGCACATTCTATGACTGCTTGATACTCGTCATCGGTAATGTATCTATCGCGAATCTCGGCTTTGAACTTCATCACTCCCGCGCAAGGATTTCCCTTCACATAGCCTCGCTCATATCCCCATTTGTACACGCGAGACATGCTTGCCATTTCATGATTGGCCTGTGTTTTACTTTGCAGGCCACGCTTATCCATGAACGTTCTAACGTGCTCAGGTTTAATGTTGTCAGCTTTCACTTCACCGAATACGGCGATAAGCTTTTTCTGATGTTGCAAATAATCCTTCTGAGTCCTTGGCTTCAGTTCAGAGAAGTAGGCACTGCCAAGAAAGGAGTGCCACAATCGGGAAAAGGTCATGACCTTAGTCAGTTCGGACAGTGTTACTTCATACTGTCGCCATGTTTCAGATATTGACATATCCTTGGGGCCTAGCGCTATCGTTTGATTTCGGCTTGGCTTGAAGTACGTTTTATATTTTCCTCTATATACATTTTTGGGTAATTTATTATCTTCAGGGTTCTTTCTTCTCTGGCCCATTTAAATCACCCCGAAATTAGGCTCTTCCTCTTCTGGCTGATGATTGCCAGTGCTTGGTACGGTCTGAAAGTGTGAACGGTAGACGGCCGGCTTTCCCCTGGCGTTTTCTTCAAACGGGATATTCAGCTTTGCCAGCCACGCCTTTTGTAATTTCGGTTTTTTGTATCCAGTGAGAATGTACACTTCGTCATCATCAAGAAATGCTATAGTCATAATGATCTCTGCTAAAATCAAGCCGCTGCGCCGTTCGTCATGACGGCGAGCAGGTGCGGGAATTGTGAATCGTAGAAATGGGGCTGCGGATGGCGCGGATTGGCTGGGTCGGTGAGGTTCTTGCCAAACTGCAAGCCTTTCTCTGTGAGCGACCAGAACGTCTACTCTCTGTCGGGATGTTTAGTGCTGGGCCGCGACTTGCGCTCAACGAGGCCCAGCAGTTGCAGACGCTTGAAACCAGACTGTGCGGTATAGGGCTTGCCATGCAGCAGCAAAAGCTCAGTGAGCGAATGCGTGTGACCTCGCTGGAGCCCGTTGTGCTGCCATCGGGTGCGTCTACGGCGTAGGCTGGCAGGATATCCGGCATCCCGAGGGAAGATTGCAGCTTTTTCATTGCCCCCAGCATAGCCGAGGGCGCTATGCGCAATTCCTGCTTGTAGAAAGTGAGCATTGCAATACCCGCCTGCACCTTATCGGTCAGCGTCTGTACCATAGTGGCGGTGTTTACCGATTCCAGTTCATGCCAGCGACGAATGACGCGCATACGATGGATCGCGCTGTAGCCGGTTAGTAAACATTCGGTATGGTCGCGGTCGAGCAGATATTCTGTTTGCAGACGGTTCATGCTGTCCATATAGATATGCTCAAATCTGAGCGCATCTTCCTGAAGGTCATTCAGCATTACCTCAATGGCACGCTTGACATTTTTATGCTGTTTACCTGTTAATTCGGCAATTTCACGAGACGACATGGTTAGCACTTGTGAATTCATCAGGGCTTGGATAGTTAATTCAGACATAAATAATTCTCGTCAATTAAAACGATAATGTGAGTTTGCACACCCGGTATGCGGTGGTGAGGTAATTTCAGGCTGCCATGCGACAGCCACGATGATTTATTGCATGGGCGCTTTAATCCGATGCAGCGCACCATTTACCAGAGAGGCCAGTATTTCCTTTTTCGGCAACCCAGTACGAATGCCTTCCTCATATTCCTCAATAAGCTTGCAGTCCGCTTCAAATTGCGCTTGCCGGATATCATCTTTAAGAAGCCAGCACTCTGTATTGGCCTGATTCTCCATGCGGATAATACGTTTTTCCAGTTTTTCAATTTCTTCGATAAGGCCCGTTTCCCGACGGGCGAGTAATCCGGTGAGTAAGCCATTCATATTTCACCTCGATAGCGTTAATGTGAGTTGGAAAAGCGGCGTAGATTAGGCATCTGCAAGTTCATGCCTAGTTTATCGGCTTTTTGTTGTGCTTCGTAATATCGGGTGATTATCTCCCCATCAGGAAATAACCAGATGCCGGGCGTTGAGTTATAAAGCATTACCGTATCTTTAATAACATTGCTTTTTTTGTCCATGCTGAACTCCTGTATTACAGATAGCCGACTCCCTGACCGGGAGTCAGCGATGAATCGCGTTAATTTTTAGGTTTAGAATTTAAAAGGGGATGTCATCGTCAAACAGCGGTGGCGCTTCATTACTCACTGGCGGTTTATTTTGTTGAGGCTGCCCCTCCTGCTTGCTGGTGAAATCAATCTCGTTAACGATAACGACCGGCGTTGATTTCTCCGTACCATCTTTGGCCGTCCAGCTTTCGAGAACGAATTGCCCTGTAACGGTTACTTTCGTCCCTTTAGTGAGATAGCGGGGTAATTTCTCAGCTCTTGCGCCAAACATGCGGCCCTGCACCCAAGTAACTTTCTCATGCTCGCCATATCCTTGCTTGACGGGCAGTGAAAATGTGGCAATCACCTTGCCATTGGGTGTGCTGCGGGCAACACAATCACTGCCTAGGTTTCCTGAAAATATCACGACGTTTATTGACATTATGCGGCCTCCAGTTCTGCTTTGCGTATATCATAAACATTTTTGGCTTCTGTCTGCTGCGCTGTGCCATTCAACGGCGTCCAGATTTTGCCAAATTCCAGCTTGAGTTCATTTACTGATTTAACGGTCATTGTCTTTTCGGTGAAGGATTTAAGAATATCATCCGAGGTCGGGGATTCTACATGATGTTTCTGAACATCCTTAGAGGGAAGTGCCCATGATGGGATTTTAGGTGGAATCCAATAAAACACTGTGCCATCTTTAAGTTTTGCTCGATTCCAGCCGTCTTTCTTCTCTTTGGATATCGTGGCGAATCCCTCTGTAAGATTATAGAGATATCTCCCGATACCCCACTGAACGGCTGCTCTTTTCATTGCTCCTGACATTCCGCCTTTAACGGCCTCTACCTGAGTATTTTCAGCAGCATCCCATTTTGTTATCCATTCATTATTAATTCTGATAGATATGCCACACATCACACCGCTATCAGGTGCAGGGCGATATTCATTTTTCCAGCCGTCTTTTCCGCATACTTCGTCCAGTCGCTTCATGATGGCTCTGTTGGTTACATAAGCGAGGACCATTGCATAGATTGAATCTTCTCCATATTTTCCCGATTGCTGAATGCGCCATTCGATATCTGATTCTGGAAATGGTGTATCTAGTTGTTCAAGATTCATTGCAGAGTCTCCTTTTAAAAAGGTTCATTACCGTTTGGCATGAAATACTTGATATTTAGCTTTGCGGTGTTTGCATAATGCAGCGATTCCTTCTTAGCTTCACGCATGCCTAAGTGCCGATATTCAAGCGCCTGAATCAAGCAGAAGCGTCGCCATTCCTGACTGATTCGCAGTGTTTGCGGAAAGTCAGCCAGTTTACTTGATAAGTTCATTCTTCCTCCGAGCTTCATATATCTTGATGGTGATATCCCAGAGCAACGCGTCGTGTAATCGTAGAGATTCGGCGATTAGCGCCTGAATTAACTTGTTGGCATAAGTCATAACGGGTTGCCTTGCTGTTTGAGAATATCGATAAGCTTCTTACATCCACTTCTCAGCCATTTTACGATTTTATCCAAGTGAGTTTCTTCCGGGTGATAGCTCCCCATGAGGGCAGCCTCACCCGTGAATGCGTAATTCATGGGGCGCTCCTATTATTATATTGTTATTTGTGTGTTGTATGTCGCGTGACTCATGGTCTCCCAGTTATGGCCGTTATCTTTAGATAACATGCGCCAGCAAAGGGAAAGCCGTATTGATAAATAGCCTGTTCGTCGAATACGTCTTGCATGGATAAGCCCTTCGCGGTACAGACGTTCAAATCGCTTCGCCCGCTCTCTTACCCCGATGGGTATTTTAGGTTTCATTCTCCTTCTCCAGTTTACCGAAGATTTTATTTAAAGTTTCAGCCTGTACGAATTGTACAGCGATACACTCTAAAAATAGTCGACTAAAAACTAACGCTATTGCTGAAAAGATAACTATCTTTGGTTCTGCATCCATAATGCCAATGACAGTGGTTATCCCTGCTGCTATCCATGCCATAATTGAAATGGCGTTGATAATCTTCAGTGTCCAGAATGTTTTAAACATGATGAAATTCCTTTTGTGTTTCACTTTTCAGAGCGCTTAATCACCGGCCTCTTCAAACTCGCCGTTTACATTAAGCACATACCAGGTATCCGGTTTCACGCCGTTATCACCCACCTTGCTGGCGCGGATGTGGATAATGTCACCCTCATCATTGCGGTAGCACAGCACAATCGCGCTGCCCTCAGCGGCTTTAGCCTTACCCTGCGCGCCGAGAGACGCGGCAACCGATCCGATGCCACTAACGTCTGCGGCTGACTGGTCGCCCGCGTTGGTGGCGACTGACCACTCGCCGGTATTGGTGGCGACTGACTGGTAGCCGGTGTTGGTGGCGACTGACCTGTTGCCCGCGTTGGTGGCGACTGACTGGTAGCCGGTGCTGGTGGCAGCTGACCGGTAGCCCGCGTTGGTGGCGGCTGACCGGATGCCCGTGTTGGTGGCGGCTGACTGGTCGCCGGTGTTGGTGGCGGTTGACCGGAAGCCGGTGTTGGTGGCGGCTGACTGGCGGCCGGTGTTGGTGACAACTGACCAGTCGCCGGTGTTGGTGGCCTGTTCTGCGGACTTATCAGTTTTATTCATTATCCACTCGACGGCGCGGTCCACCATTTGGTGGAGGGACAGTTCCTTTCTGATGGTAATTGTGCTACTGGCGAGTTTGTCTCCCTCAGCTTCATGGGCGATATCACCGGATACCTCAACCTCGGCAAAACGGTGGTTCGCTGGCTCGTAGTAAGCGAAGACATCGAGTGGATACTCACAGGCATGAAAACCGGAGCCGCAGACTTCTACCGCGCCCTCGTGCTGGTAGGTTTTCCCGATCTCGAACTGATAATCACGGCAAGTCAGGTCGGCGTTAAAGCCTTTGTAGGCAATGATTTTGGTCATGGTGTTTATCCTTCTTGAGGTTGATGGGTTATTACGCCTGCATCAAAAGTTTTACGAAGTCATCGCGCATTTTCGGTGTGAGAAGGTAGTTAACGATGGCGACGCCCATTTCGGAGAGCCTTACCACGATATGGCCCTTGTCATCGTTTAAAACGTCCAGTTCGTGGACATGATTTTGCCATTGTTCAAGGCCCGTTGGCGTAGGGAGGGTTTGGTTGTAGTTCATAGTGGTAACTCCTTCCGTTGATGTAGTTAATTAGTTTGCAAACCTTATTGGTAAACGACTTTTGAGGCCGTTTTCGGTTAATTCGTATACTGTTTTCTTTATGTCTCCCGTCTCCCCGATGGCTCGTTTGGTATTGAGTGTTCCATTCTCAAGTTCGTTTAGCCAACGCTGGGCCGTGGCCTCAAACGGTTCATTTAGGGTCCCGGTGGCACATGGCAGATATCGTTCAATCTGTATCCAGATATCGCCTCGTCTTTGAAAGAACCTTCCGTTTTGTGTCGAATAGTTAGCACCGTAAATGCTCGGAAATGCCTGAGCCATTAGTTTTACTCCTTCCGTTGATGTGGTGGATACGCTACACTTGGCCTAAACAGGAGGATTTCCCATGGGCCAAGTCGCATTTGATACATTGCAGGCGTCAGAAGAGCTTGAGACTGCCGGTATTTCCAGAGAACAGGCGCGGGCGATTTCGCTCGTTGTACGCAAGTCTCATGAAGTGGCGGATGTGGCTACCAAGGCTGATATTGCCGATGTGAAGCGCGATATAGCTGATGTTTGCAAGGATATGGAAGCCCGCTTCGAGAAGACCGACGCGCAGATAGCCGATGTCCGTAAGGACCTATCCGCAGAGATAGCCGATGTCCGTAAGGATATGGCTAACAGGTTTGATAAGCTGGGACTACAGATGACGGTTCGTATGGGCGGGATGCTGATTGCAGCGATTGGTGTAATGACCGCCATTCTGCGTGTGCTGAAATAGCTTCAGCCGTACACCCGCGTTAACTTTCGCACCTGTTTCCTGAGCCGCTTATTTTCCTCTATTAGACAGGCAATGGTTGATTTATATACCATTGTCTCGTGGTCGTCGTATGGATGAATATTGACATTCATCAAATAGCGCGAATCGCTAATATTATTGCTACCGTCAATGACGGCGACCATCTCACCGAAATTCGGATGGTTGAAGGTCGTTATACGGGGCTTATTAAGTTGCATCATAATTAATCCTTGTTACCGGTAACTTTAAGAAAGCGGTACCATCATGGATAAAGGCATGGTAGAGATTTTTTGTCAGTGGTGATTCTGCAAGGGGTGTCAGCGGTAACAGTTGTGAAGCTACGTGCACAAAGTCACCAAAGTTAATATTGAATTTATCGAAGCATAAATTCTCAATATCGAAATCAACGCCCTCTCGCTGGTCTTCGCTAATGCCAAAGAGTGAGAAAAGCAGTTCTTCATAATCAAATTCGTTCATCATTCAATCCTCCGTTGGCTATCAAAATATTTCCGCTTCTCCCAATCTTCCCGGCATTCTGTGCAGCAGAAATTACCCTTGGTTGACACTTCGCAATAATAGCAGTGGCCGGTAAGGGGTAATTGCTGTCCCTGGTGCTTGGCAAGCACATGTTGGCGGAAAGCTTCTTCGTTCTGGCTAGCTAAATCTACATCATCTGCCATTTTTTATTAAATTCCCTATATTTCTTTAAATCGTTCATGTCAACGCATGGTATTAAGCCATTGGCAAAAATTATTTCACCATCAAGAGCTTCGACAAACCGCCAGTTCTTAAATATGCGGCGTGAAGCATGATTTTTTATGTCGTTCTCTATGGCGGTTGGGAAATCTACGACGTTTTTATCTAGCCATTCTAAGGCATCACTCCATTCATCATAATCAGAAGGGGCAACTGGTTTTGAGCATGGTTTAATAGTGGCAAAATTTTCATCTTCCATAAATACATGCCTCAATCGTTTAATAACTTCCGGGTATTGTCCGTCAGCGGTGCCTGATATTTCTCAACCATCCTCGCGGCATAATCGAGAGCGTCCTCACGGTCGGAGAAGTCGCCGATGGCCTGCGTTGTACCGTCAGCTTTACGGACATCGACGGTGAAAAAGTCAGCGTCATCATTCTCTTGCAGCGTATAGCCCCAATCGTCGTAGGTTGCGCCGGACAGGATTATATCAGTAACAATCGTCCCCGGCGCTATCAGGTGGTCGAATTCGTCGATGAGCTTTTGCATGGTGGCCTCCGTGTTAAGTGCCTGCTTTGGTGACCCTCTCAGGCGGCGAGTATAAGCTTTCGTTCTGCTGGCAGTCGCGCCCATGATAAATATTCACCTGGATAAATATCTTCTGGTGCATCGTCTGTGCTATCTACAATGAAACAGATAAATTCATCATTTTCATCGTAACACGCTTGTGCAAGGCAATAGCCATCACCTGCGTGTATGACAAGATAATATCCTCGCCCATCGACTTTTTCTGGAGTAGATTTATTGGATTCAAATATTAGATTGTATAATTTTGACATATTACACCATGCTCTTGGTTGAGTTGTAAATATCGACTACAGGGGTTTACCCATTACCTAGCTGAAAATATCCCTGCCAGTCGTGTTAAGTGCCTGCTTTGGTGACCCTCTCAGGCGGCGAGGGTTTCCCTGCTTTCCACAGTCAAAGGAAATCTGTTAGACTATGCGCTCCACAGTCTAAAAAGGATACATTATGTTTGAAAATAAAGATGCATTTCAATTAGCGCTAGCATTTACCGAGAGAAAAACTAGTCTTTCATATTATCTAAAACTAGTAATAGAGAACTATAACTTATTAGATAAAGCATTAAATAGTGATGACCCAGTAGAGTCAGTAAAGAAAAAGCCTTTTCATGTTCCTGACGATGCGTTTCCCCCAGAGTAAATTTCCTTGTAAATATCTGCCGCCGCTCTTATCGCAATGAGAGCGGCATTTTTTATTTCATCTCTACTTTTTCCTTTTGCTGCAAGATAAATTGACATGGCTGGAATTTGTGACATTATTTTTGTGAAAGCTTCCGTATCAAAAATCTCACGCCAATGTGATTTTTTTTCAGCATTAGACGAATTACTTATATTTTTAATTAACATTGCTTTGACATCAATGTCTTCAAGAGTTTTAATTTTTCGTTCAAGAATGTTATTAAGTGATTTTAATTTTAAGGCTAAATCGTTTTTCTTCTATTTTCATGATTTTCTCACTTTGTTATATAAAAAGAATAAATCGGTTTACCCCGATACCCCGCCTGAAATAAAGCCACATTCTCCAAGCAGCATGAGCCCTCCTCAAATTCCACGAACGTCCCGCGATGTGGATATCTGGCTTTCATGTGCTTCTGGGCGGAAAGGGTGATTTGCTCTTGGTACTGGGTCAGCGGGCTTAAATCTAGCGGTGGTGCTGGTTTGCGTTTGCTGGCTAATTCTATTTTGGTAAGGGTTTTGCGCTTCTCTGGTTTCAGCCCCAGCACCTTATCTATGCGGGATGCCACAAGTTCTCGCTGGACTGCTTCTGCCTTGCGGCGATCTTTAAGGCGTCCCGAAGCATGGGTGATCGGCCTGATCGTCTTACCATGTACGATAGTCGTCATACTTCCTCCTGTTGATTTTTGGCTGTGCTGGCATCAGCACACTCAGAAATCAGCAAAAGGTTTGCACTTTGTCAGTGCCCATAGAGCGTGAAGCTCGTTGTAAAGAGCGGTTAAATCAGAGCAGACTAATTAATCTGCTATCCCACAGTCTGGCTCGTCTTGAGGCTGTCTGGTGGGTTGATGGGAGAATAATAGGCTTTTGGATTGCATCAAGTCAATCGTAAAAGCGATTATAATTTTCATAATACGATAAATGATTGATGTATAGGTGATTAAAATTTTATTTTACGATTTTCTGTGAGTTGGACTTTAGGAGTAGATAAAAAGAGGGGGGGTAGGGCACTCTCAAGAGAAGGAAGCGGTTAGTCCATCAATTAAATGGAGCTAACCACATAATTATTAGTCAAAAACCCCTGCCACGTAGTAAACTTTTCCTATGATGGTTAGATCTGATATCGATATTATGTCTTCAGGATAATCATTAGGCTTGTTATTTTTCAATCTAACCTTACCTTCAGGTAGCTGATAAAGAGTACGAAGCATATAGACTCCTCCGTATGACACTGCGTAAGTTTTACCATTTCGCACCTCTTTCAAACTTCTATCTAATATAACAATAGAACCTTCCTCTATGTGAGGAGACATACTATCGTCTGGAGCAATGACAGCTACAGAGTTATCCAGAGAAGTATTTGTTTTTAATGAGATATTTTTAGGTAACCAAAACATGGTTTCAGAATCCTTTTCACCCCATTTGCCAGGGGAAAGCACCCACTCCATGCGGTTATATATTTTTATCGCATAAACATCACTGCTTATAGTTTCTTTGTTATTATATGATAAAACCGTATCAGAAAAAAATTGATAGTCGTTATTGTTATAGTTAGCTTGCATTTCTACAATGCCATCTGAAAGCCACTCAGGGTTGACGCCTAAGACTTTGGCTATCTTGAAAAGCTTCTTAGTTCCCGATGCACCACCACTGGTTAGCCTCCATACGCTAGATTGTGCCATACCGACAGCTCTAGCCAAGGAGCCTTGTGTGTGTCCCGTTGCTTTCATTGCAATTTTAAGCCTTTCTGAAAAGCTCACATGAATAACCTTTTGAACTGATTTGTAAAATAATATCGCAAAAGCGATAATTTTTTAAAATAGCAATCACGATTGACTGCGCAACTGAACATACCTATAATCGCATTTGCTTATAGGAGAATCGATTTATGAAAAATTTGGGAGTAGAACAGGCAATAGCTATCGTTGGTAGCCAGATGGCATTAGCAAAAAAGTGCGGCAGGGCACAATCAACGATCTGTGACTGGTTAAATGGCAAAATACAGATCTCCCCTGAATATGTGCCCGATCTGGTCGAAGCCACGGGAGGACTGGTTCCCGCTTACCAATTTCGGCCAGACTTACCTAAGCTGTTCCCGCACCCGGAACAGGCAGCCTAACCAGTAGCATCACCTTCACAACGGACATTCGTCCTACGGTCGCTGACAAAGCGAAAACTCAACATCCCACAGTACCAACTCACTGTGACTAGCTCACGGCATAGTCACGTCTATTGATTACCACACAAAGGATTATCTCCGATGGAGAACGCAAAAACACGCAAAAATTCTGCAGTGGGTTCGTATGTTATCATTTTGTGACAATACGAATAATTTCATTACACAGTTATTGTCATGGTTAATGATTTACTTCAATGAGATTAGATTACAGATCTCTTTTACTTTTATGATTAAAATATGTTTTTCGTTTTCATTGTTTAGTTTCCCTAAAGTGATTATATCATTAACTACTCTATTGAATTTCTTTCTGCGTCGTCTTGATAGCCTTCTTGCTATTTTACCCACAGCTAATATAGGGAATTCTGTGGTGCTGTAGTAACCAGACTCCCTGAGCTGAATGAAGTATTCTTCATAGTATTCGAGGAGAGGTTCTACAGTTTCGTTAAACTCCTTCCTCTTGTCGCGATTTATGGCGCTACGATGCCCCATGAAGTGACCAAGGAGAAAGGCAATAACTGTCCAACCAAACGCAATGAGAGGTAAAAAATGGTTGACGTGTTGATCAACTTCAACAATTTCCTTTGGCATTATTCTTGGACTCTATTCCCGTTTTTTGGATTTGCAATTGGGTATTTTTCGGCAAGGTGACCACCTAACCTGTAGTTCTTTTCTTACCACAATCGGCATTTCTCCGCACGTCGCTGAAAAGCGAGCTTAAAAATCCCGCATCACAAACTACTGTGACAAGTTCACGGCTTTGTCACGTCTATCAATCATCACATTAGGAATTATCACCAATGGTGAATACAAACACACGCAAAAATTCTGCGGTTGAGTTCATCAGCCGTCACCTCGTTGCATCAGCTTATCAGGCTATCACACGCATTAAGCAAACGAACATCGCAAAAATACTCGGCGTCGCTGATTCAACCGTCTTACGCCGCTCTGAAAAGCTCACCGAGACAATGGATATTTTAGCCGCCAGTGGCGTACAGGATTTCGTCTTTGAGGGCGAGAAGAAGCTTCCGCTGGATGAATACCGCTATCTGCTTCGTTCTGCGATGGAGTTAGCACGGATTCATCTGGTAGGGACAGAAAAGAACCCCCCCGGCACGGAGATACTGGAGGCGTAAAAGTATCGGAAATGTGACATAGAGGATTCTTATTAGAAGCGAGAAAACTATGAATCACGCCAAGCAAAAACGCAAGCAAAAACATCATCACCCGCCGGATTATCCCGGCGGCTTAGAGGACATCGCCCAGCGCAATACGGCTTTCGGCAGGCGCCTGGTGGAAGAATTTCGCAAGTTGAAGGAGCGTCGTCATGACTAACGTTGCCTATGCCGATTTCAGGCGTCAAAAGGTAAATTTGCAGATGGAAAATAAAAAACAAGGGCATGTTGCTCTGTTCAGGAGTCTGCTGTCTAAGGAGTGGGCCAAAGATACGGCTAAATTGGCTATGTGGATCAGATTGATTGGTGAGGCATCCTACAAGCCACGTACAGTGAAATTTGCTGGCAAGGAATGGCACCTTCAATTAGGCGAACTAGTCACTACTACTGCTATTCTGGCGCGTAAATTATGTGATCAGGATGGGGCTGAAAAAAGCAAGCAGTCTGTTATCCGAATGCTGAATTTTTTTGTCCGAGAAGGGATGATAACCACCAGAGGAACCAAACTTGGTACTGTGATATGCATCACAAATTATAGCCAATATCAAATAGGGTTAGACGATACACCCACCGATACACGCAAATCCAGATGTGACAATGCTTTGGAGGGGGCACCCGGTACACCACCCGATACACCGTTAGAGCAGTTTTTAGCCGGTACACCTTGCGATACACCAGCCGATACAAACAAACTCAGTGCTGGCAAGGCTTCAGCGTGTATACCCGGTACACCGCCCGAAGCACGATCCGGTGAACAGAACAAGAAATTAGTAGAACAAGAAGTAAATAATAAAACACATAGTCAACTTGCGTTGACTGCGAACTGTGAAAAACCGGAACGCAGAAAACCCATTTCATTCGACTACGAGTCCTACCTGAACGCCTACAACGACATCGTCGGAGACCGGTTACCTCATGCCGTTGAGGTCAATGCGCAGCGAAAACGCAAGCTCAAGTCGTTGGTAGGCTCCCTTGCGACACCGAATCTGGACGGCTTTCGTGCCTACGTTTTGGCGTTTATGGCTGCTGCCAGACCGTTTCACTTTGGTGAAAATGATCGTAGCTGGGTGGCAAATTTTGATTACTTGCTGCAACGCAACACACTGACGAAAATCAGGGAGGGCACACTGTGACAGACCAGGAAATCGAAGCCAGCGTCATCGGTGGCCTGCTGCTAGGCGGTTACACCCCTGATGCGGCGGATGTCCTCGCTACGCTGGATGACGACGCTTTCACCGCCAGTCTGTACCGTGAGACGTTCCGCGAAATTCGTCGTCAGGCGAAAACCCTTGGCCTGATTGACGGGCTGATGGTGGGTGAGGCGATGGGTAGCGGCAACTTTGGCGCGGTGATGGAAACGGCGAAGAAGTGTCCCAGCGCAGCAAATCTCAAGGGGTATGCGCGGGTACTGGCAGACTATCAGCGTGTGCGGCGCTTCACGGCTTTGTTGGGCGATGGACTGGAGCAGGTGCGCCAATCCTCGAACCACGAGCGAGCGCTGGCAGTGATGGGGCAGGTATTGGCCTCCCTGCGTGATATCGACTGCCCCGCCGACGAAGTGCGCCCGATGCATATCGACGAGCTGATAGACCCCTACACAGCGCTACTGGAAAAGCGTCTGAAGAATGGCGAAGCCTCGGACTCATTGAAAACGGGCATTGACGAACTGGATGAAATTCTCGGTGGTATCAATCCGGTAGATCTGGTGATTGTTGCCGCCCGTCCCGGCATGGGAAAGACTGAATTTGCCTTGAAGGTGGCGGAGGGTGTCGCTGCACAGCATACCACACGCCAGATTGACACGGAGAACGGCGCGATCACTGAAATCGAACGCAAGGGAGTATTGATCTTCTCGATGGAAATGGACGCGATGCAGGTTATCGAGCGCTCATTGGCGGGAGCCAGCCATCTTCCGGTTTCAACGTTGCGAAAGCCTTGCCGGATGGATGACGAAGGTTGGGCAAGAGTATCCCAGGGGCTTCGACGCTTACAGGGGCTTGATGTTTGGGTTGTGGATGCGTCATCGCTCACCATTGAGCAGATACGGGCCATTTCTTACCGGCACAAACTTACTCACCCTGCGTTATCGCTGATTATGGTCGATTATCTTGGCCTGATTGAGAAGCCCCGAGCAGAGCGTAATGACCTCGCCGTCGCGCATATTTCAGGCAGCCTCAAGCGTATGGCAAAGGAGCTTAAAACGCCGGTGATGTCGTTGAGCCAGTTATCCAGAAACGTAGAGCAACGCACCAATAAGCGGCCTACCTGTGCTAATTTAAGGGATTCAGGCAGCATCGAGCAAGACGCCGACAGCATCATCATGCTCTACCGCGATGCAGTGTACAACGAGAATAGTCCAGCGGCGAAATACGCTGAACTCATTGTCACTAAAAACCGGTTTGGCACCCAAGGAACGGCTTACCAGGAATTCAAAAACGGGCATTTTATGCCAACCGATCAGGAACAAGCTGCGAACGCTTGCCAGAACAACACTAACGTCGCGCCGATGAAACGTTATGCCAATGGAGCGGCAGTTTAGCGCAAACAGCGAGGAAAATACCGATGACGGCATATTTAACAGAATTAATCGTGGGGCTGCTTTTCATGGCAGCCCTTTTTATTTGGGTGGGTAAATTCAAAGGTGAGTGATGAATAAAACACGCTTCCTTCTGCGTGATGAACAAATACGAGAAAACCTGAAAGCGTTTATTGATTCACTCCCCACTGACGAACACCGCCCCCTCGAAATAACCATCAACGACAGCAAAAGAAATTTGCAGCAAAACAGTTTGTTCCATGTGCTATGCACTGATGTCTCACGGCAAGTGTTGTGGGCAGATAAACCGCGCTCGATGTTGGACTGGAAAGCGTTATTCGTCTCAGGCCATGCCATCGCCACAGGCAGGCCGGGAGAAGTGGTTACAGGGCTGGAGGGGGAATTTTGCAGCATCCGCGAGAGCACAGCTCAGATGGGCGTGAAGCGCATGAACAGTTTGATTGAGTACGCGCAAGCCTGGGCAGTGGGAAACGGCGTCAGGCTGCGGGAGGTGCGTTATTCAGGGGATTATTTTGGGAGAGCAACATGAAAAAGAGATTACAGAACACCAGCATCACTTTTCGGATGTTGCAGCACTGCTTATTCAGGCCGACCAAGCGTTCGCGCAATAAAGTCCGCGAGATACCTGCCGAGGAGGCGGTGACTACTTACGACTACAGCGCTCATATTCGTGACGTGCGGATGATGCGCGCCCGTACTCGGACTTCAAAAATAGATTTACAAGCTCAGTAAACTTGCATGGGTGGTGAGGAAATGATTATCAGCAAAACCCCGAAGGTGTGTAAGGACAGATGGCAGACGCCGCGCGAAGTATTCCAGGCATTAGATGCAGAGTTTGGGTTCTGCCTTGACGCTGCCGCCGACCACGATAACACCCTGTGTCGCCATTATCTGACCGAAGAGGATGATGCCCTGAGTTGCGAATGGCACACCCGGGGTGCCATTTTCTGCAATCCACCGTACAGCAATATCATGCCGTGGGTGAAAAAGGCTGCCGAGCAGTGCGCGTTACAGCAACAGACGGTCGTGATGCTCCTGCCCTCCGACACCTCGACAGCGTGGTTCGCTCAGGCACAAAAAACGGCTGATGAGGTGCGATTTATCACCGAGGGGCGATTGTCGTTTATCAGCGCTGAAACTGGCGAGAAGGGCAAGGCGGGTAACAGCAAGGGTAGCGTGTTGTTCATCTGGCGACCGTGGCGAACCACCCCAAAGGGGATGACCGTGGTAAGCAAGCAGGCGCTGATTAACCGAATGTGGGGGTAGGTATGGCAAATCTTCGCAAAGAAGCGCGGGGCCGCGAATGCATGGTTCGTTTGCCAGGAATATGCGGCGGTGATATCGAGACCGTGGTACTGGCACATTACCGCATGGCGGGACTCTGTGGTACCGGAATGAAACCCCATGATTTGTTCGGTGCCTGGACCTGTAGCCGGTGCCATAACGAAATCGACCGTCGAACCCGTTTAACCGATGCTGAATATGCCCGACTGGCACATCTGGAAGGCGTCATTCGCACACAGGCGGTCTTGCTGAAGGAGGAAAAGCTATCAACGTGAGGCGATACCACATCACTCTCCCGTTTCCTCCCTCGGTCAATCATTACTGGTATCACGCCAAAGGCAAACACTTCATCAAAGAGAAAGGCATCCAGTACCGGCGCTCGGTAATGGCCGAAATCGTGCGTCTACGGCTCGCTGTGCGGTTTTCCGGCCAGATTAGAGTCAGGGTGGTGGCGAACCCACCAGACCGCAGGAAACGGGATTTGGACAATCTTTTAAAAGCGCCCCTCGATGCGCTCCAGCACGCTGGGGTTTACGAAGACGACAACCAGATAATCGACCTGCACATCATCCGGGGCGAGAAGGTGCTGGGCGGGAAACTCGACATCACGTTAACGCTGCTGGAGGCATAGAATGAACATTGAGTGGGTGCGGGGCCGGGTCAGATACGCGTTGGCGGATACTCTCATCGCTGAAAACGGGCAGTTGGGCAATCTGGCGGAGGGGACGCGGATAGAGACCTCACGCTTCAATCGTAACCCGCCGCGCTTCTTGAGCTATGCGAACGGGCGCAAGGTCAGGGTGCCATCGTCGCCGGTGAAAGCGAAGCAAACGCGGGCGAAGGGCAAGTCGGCAATTCTGATGCTTGAGTACAATTATTCTCTCGTGCCCTGGCGTCGTGCCATCGGCTGCCTTGATGAGCCGCTACAGGCGTGGATCCGGTATTGCTACGGTGATTACCGGTATCATGCTGAGCAGCTCAAGGTGCTGCCTTACGTGTGGCAGAATTTCATAGAGCAGCAACCGGGGCATATATCCGACAAGGTGAGGCAGCGCTTACAAGGACTGGCGTTGCTTGCTGTGCAGGTGGTGGCACGGGAAATAGATGGTCGCCCGAATCGCTACACCTATGCTGAACTGGCGGATATGGTGGGTGTGACAGCTGACAATTGGCGGATGAGGTACGAGGGCTATTGGCGCGCCTTAATGGCGGAAGTTTCTGTACTAGATGAATACGCACTGGATGAGCTGTATCAACAGCGAAAGGGGCTTATCGAGGTGAGAAAGAAAAAGGATTTGCAAATGTTCGGTTTTTGCTTATAATTTGGCTATAAATCTATATGATGTTTAAATTGTAGCTAAAGCTTGGATGCATCAAATCCGGCTTCTCAAGGCCTCAACTCCCTCAGGTGTTTGGGGTTTTCTGCTATTGACAGCTACTGATTGCTGAATAAAATTATTGCGTCGCACATCTAATTGTTGTCTAGTCCGTATCAGTTTGCGCAGATGTGCGATAAGGCCCCGGTTAATGCCGGGGCTTTGTTCTAACAAAAAAATCCAAGTGCTTTCTCTAGGGTGGTCATTTTTATATTAGAATCCCCCTTAAGAACCATATCTGTTCGGTACTCAGCAATAGTTTCTAGTGATGACCATACCGTCGAGTCATGCTTTTGTATACTGCTGTGCTGGGATAAAAGCTCTTTATCATCGTAATCTTCGACATTAGTATAGAGGGCCACGTAGCGTAAAGCTTGTACTCGCGATGATTCGCCTTCAGCGCCAAATTTGAACGCATTCTGGACGGCTGCAATTGTTGCGATACATAAGCCGGTAAAAAGAGGATTTCCAATGGAGGCCATGACAGATGAGCCGAGAAGCAACAGACAGAAAGTAAGAACTTTATCAATTCTGCCTGTAATCACACTAAAAATGCGGTGTAGAACATAAGAGTAATAGATTGCGTAAACAGTGTTTTCTCGACTCATAAATCCTCTTTAATTACTTTTACCGCTTCCCCCTGAATTATTTTGAGATGGCGGTGTAATTGGTTTGGGTTGTTTGGCTTGCTCGTAGATTGTCTTTGCAAGCCCTTTGGGTAGACTGTCACCAGTAACTTGATGTTTAGGGTTGCTCATAAATTTCTCCGTGTCTGAATAGTAAATTTTGGCGAGTTAACGATATCAGATGTGGAAATGCGCCGCCAGACGTTATCTGGCACTTATTCCAAGGCTACGCTCCGGCGTGGCCTTTTTAATTTCTGACCGACAGCCACCCATCTAGAGGTGGGGTGATAAAAACAATGGGAAATTACACAACCGGCTACGCCTATAGCTGGGGTTTTGTCACGTGCCTGTTGGGCGTGTTCTCTCTCAGTCAGTGGGCATTGATTATTGGTATTGCCTGTACGCTGGCTACTTTCCTGCTGAACTGGATTTACCGGCATAAGGAATACCGTTTTAGGACGAAACGCGACCAATGAATCCCGATCTCCGTAACCGATTGATAAAAGCCACAGCAGGCGGCGCTATTGCTATGGCCACGGTACTCATCCAATGGCACGAGGGCGTACGCTACACGCCCTACCGGGATTCCGGCGGCGTGTTGTCGGTCTGTTATGGGCATACCGGTAGCGATATCGTTCCTGGTAAACGCTATAACGCTGCTGAATGCCAATACCTGTTGGATAGCGACCTGAAAGCGGCAATGGCCGTCGTTAACGTCAATGTCACGGTATCGCTAACAGAGAGCCAAAAAGCAGCGCTTGCGTCGTTCGTCTACAACGTGGGGAGCGGGGCGTTTGAGCGCTCGACGCTGCTGAAGAAGCTGAACGCCGGAGACAGGGCCGGTGCCTGTAACGAGATGCGGCGCTGGAAGTATGTTGACGGCAAGGTCTCGAAGGGGCTGGTCAGTCGGCGGGCGGTAGAGCGCGAGCTTTGTCTGACACCATCGTAACCCATTAATCCAAACCAATGAGCCTCGGCACAGTCCGGGGCTTTTTTTCACCTGCGCACCGAAAGCGCATCTAAAAACACCGAACCTGAACCTATGGAATGAGCCTTTGAGGGCGTCAGTTTGTGCTGGCGAGCCTTCGGTGGGCTGACGTTCTATTTCGGCAAAGGTTCATTTCATAGAAAAGGTAAACGCAATGAAAACATTAACGTTTAAAAATCACTCCGTGGTGCCGTTTGACAATGGTGACGGGAAAATCTGGTTTACCAGTGAGCAATTGGCGGAACTGCTGGGCTACGCTGACAGCAAGAAGATTGCCAATCTCTATAACCGTCATAAGGATGAGTTCACAGCCTGTATGTCAACCTTGGCCAAAGTGAGGACCTGTAATGAAAACAATGAATTACAGCATACTCAAGTACGCGTGTTTTCGCCACGGGGCGCTCACCTTATTGGCATGGTATCGCGTACCAAGGTAGCTAAAGACCTTCGTATTTGGTTGCTGGACCTGGCTGAAAAAGAATCAGGTATTGAAGTCGGCTGCCTTGAAGTTAGCAATCTCACTCAGCTTGCAGGGCAAAAGCTCCACGATGTGATAGCGGCATTTGACAAAAAGTCATTCAAACATCGTGGGCAGAAAGGAAGTGGATTACTCGCCCAACGTAAACGCGACATCCAGACGATCAAGGAAGCGACCAAACTCGCTCTGCAATTGACGCAAATAGCCATCCCAGATTTGGGCGGCTTTCCCGATACTGATGAAGATCCGCAAACAGCATGAAAGACTACACACCATTCATTGAAAAATATGTGGTCGCTGAACTGGTGAAACAGGGCTACGAGCAATCGGTCGCCCTGAAGGGTGCTGACAGGGCGGTAGACTATTACCGCCACTGTGCCTCCGCCAGTGCCAGAGGCAAGATGTTTGACGACTGCCTGCATATTGCCAAGGTGTGGGCAAGTAAGTATCAGCCGAAACGCAAGGGTGCTGCACGATGAATACCGTTCTCGGTTGGCGGATGATAGTAGTCGGCCTTTTGCTCGCGACGACTACCGCTCTCGCTATAGTGGTTAGAGTTCAGTACGTCGAAATCACCCATTTAAAGCAGGCGAACCAATCGATGGTCGCCGAGCGTGACGCCGCCCGCGCACAGTTTACCCACTATGAACAGGCGATAGCGCTGTTCAACCAGATAGCCGGAGCGACACAGGATGCACATCAGCACGCGGTGCAGGACTTTCAGCCCCGTATTGTCCAGATACGCGAGGCCATTACGCCTAAGCGCTGTGCTCGTCTGCCTGTGCCTGCTGGGGCTGTTAACCGGCTGCGGGCGCACGCAGACAAGATACCTGCCCATCCAACCCGCGCCGATACCGGCCACGCTGCTCGATGATTGTCCACCACCGGTCATCCCGGAGCGCATGACGTGGGGCGACAGCGTGATACTCAACGAGAAGCTGTTGCTGGCGCTGGAGATGTGCAATCAGGATAAAGCCGCTTTGAGGCAGATTGAGGATATAAGACATGGGACGACAAACAAAAAATAAAGTCGGTCGCCCGAGTGAGCTTGCACAAAGTCTGGAAAAGGCTAAAGCGTATTTGTTAGGGGACTATGAAAAGCTGGGTGATGTTGTCCCGAGCATCGCCGGATTGGCTTGCTATCTCGCCGTATCGCGCTCATCAGTGTACGACTGGGCTAAACAATCCAATGAATTTTCGTACATCGTAGAGGGCATTCTGGCCCTACAGGAAAATTGTTTAATTAACAAAGGATTGCAGGGCGAGTTTAACGCAACGATTGCCAAGCTTATGCTGACCAAACATGGCTACTCCGATAAGCAGGAGCTGACCGGCAAAGACGGCGGCCCACTTCAGGTAGAGACCAAACCACTCTCCTCACTATTTCATGATGACGAATCTTAATGCTATTTTCCGTCCATTCATCCAGCCACATCGCTACAAGATTGCCAAAGGTGGACGGGGAAGCGGTAAATCATGGGCCATCGCACGACTACTAGTAGAGATAGCGCGACGAGGCACTTATCGCTTTCTTTGCGCTCGTGAGTTCCAAGCCAGTATGGCCGATTCTGTTATCCAGTTGATTGCAGACACTATCCAGCGCGAAGGGTATCTGAAGGAGTTTGAGATTCACAAAGCGTATATCCGCCATCTTGCCACCGATAGCCTGTTTATGTTTTACGGTATAAAAAATAACGTTACCAAAATTAAATCGCTGGAAGGCATTGATATTGCGTGGGTGGAAGAAGCTGAAGCGGTGACCAAGGAGAGCTGGGATATTCTTATCCCCACTATCCGCAAACCGGGCAGTGAAATCTGGGTTAGCTTTAACCCGAAGAATATCCTCGACGACACCTATCAACGGTTTGTTGTCAATCCACCGGATGATATCTGCCTGCTGACGGTGAATTACACCGATAATCCCCATTTTCCTGACGTACTCCGCCTGGAAATGGAGGAGTGTAAGCGCAAGGATTACGACCTGTATTTGCACATCTGGGAAGGGGAGCCGGTCGCGGACAGCGACCTGGCGATTATCAAGCCGTTGTGGATTGCTGCGGCCGTCGATGCGCATATGACGCTGGGATTTGAGCCAGCGGGTAAAAAACGTATTGGTTTTGACGTCGCAGACGAGGGTGAGGATAGCAATGCGTTGATATTGTCCCACGGTTCAGTCGTTATGCATCTGGAGACGTGGAATAAAGGCGATGTTATTCAATCAGCAGACAGAGTGAAAAATTACGCTGAAAGCGTCATCGCTGATGAAATTATCTTTGACTCTATCGGCGTAGGGACGGGTGTGAAAGCACATTTGCGGCGAGTGAGTCGTATTACCGCGTCTGGCTTCAATGCCGGGGGGGCCGTTTTTAAACCTGATGCAAAATATGTTGATGGAAAAACCAACAAAGATATGTTTGCAAACCTCAAGGCACAGGCGTGGTGGGGCGTTCGGGAACGATTCTATAACACCTGGCGGGCCGTGGAGCATGTAAAGCACCATCCCGACGATAGCGATTTTGTCAAAGGGCTGAGAGACGACCAACTCATTAGTCTTTCATCCTGTCTTTCATCACTTGACTATCTCAAGGCGGAATTGTCGCGCCCCTGGGTTGACTACGACAACAACGGCAGGGTCAAGGTGGAAAGTAAAAAGGACATGAAAAAACGCGGCATACCGTCCCCCAATCGGGCTGACGCTCTGATTATGGCCTTTGCGCCAACGTATAAACCTTTCCACATTCCTGATGAGGCCTTTTACTGATGGGCAGACGCGATAAAAAACGCGTGACAGCGGATGCGCCTGTTTCGCCGAAAAAACCGTTTTCTATCCCGCTGTCGGCGTTGAATACAGGAAATGATGCCAGGGTGGCGGCGTTTGAGCCCTACAAGCCGCCGGAGGGTGTCATTCCCGCAGAGCAACGCGACAGCGCGCTGGCAATGGACAGTACGCCTTATGAGACGTTAAACAGCTATAGCATGGGCTTTCAGTATGGTGGCTTCCGGGGCTATCCGTATCTTGCCATGTTGTCGCAAGCCCCGGAATACGCCAATGTCCACGCGGTCTTTGCCGATGAAATCACCCGGACAGGGATAAAAATCACCAGCAGTGCCGATGAGCCCGCGCTGGTTGAGCACATGGAAGACTTGTTAATCAAGTATGGCGTTAAGGACATCGTGCATCATGCCGTCTTCCATGACTCTCTGTTTGGAGTGGCGCATATCTATATTGATACCGGTGCGGATGACCATGAAAAGCAGAACCCGCTGTTCAAAGATCCGCGCAAGGTGAACGGCAAGTTGAAAGGGTTTCGTCTGGTTGAGCCGGTCTGGATGTACCCAGCGATGTACAATGCCAATGATCCGCTCGCCGATAATTACTATCGCCCGGATGCGTGGTTTGTTATGGGTAAAACGGTGCATGCCTCGCGTTTTATTGACCTGGTCTCGCGTCCCGTGTCGCAAATCCTCAAACCGTCTTACAACTTTGGAGGCCTGTCACTGACGCAGCTCATGGAGCCTTACGTCAATGCATGGGCGCAAATCCGCCAGGAAATTCCCAAGATCATCAAGGCGTTCACGTTATCTGGCCTGAAAACAGATATGGACGCCAGAATGCAAAATCCTGCTGAATTCAAACGCCGTATTGACCTGATGGCCGAGTATCGCAACAACCGTGGCGTGCTGGCGCTTGACAAAGAAGAGGAGTTTTTCCAGGTCAATACTCCCATGACCGATCTGGAAAAACTGGCCACCAATTACCAGGAGCAGTTGTGTATCCCCTCGCGGATGCCGGTGATTAAGCTGTTGGGCAATTTGCCCCCCGGGCTCAGCTCGAGTGGTCAGGGTGAGATCGATGTCTGGCATGAAACCGTGGCGGGGATCCAGGAGCGGGACGTTAGACCACTGATTAAAGCGATGCTGGATTACATTATGCTCGCTGAGTTGGGGGAAATTCGTGAAGAAATTGATTTCGAGTTTAATCCCCTGGAAGAGATGAGTGATATTGAGCTGGCTGATGTACGTCTGAAAAACGCGCAGGCACTCAGTACGTTGCAAATCGCCGGTACCATTGATACGGCAGACGGTCACCAGTGGTTGATGAATGACCTGCATTCCGGCTTCGGCTTCCTGAAGGACACGGAACATGAACAAGAGGAAGAATACGAAGAAGACGCTTGATCCGGTTCTGCCCAATGCCAGCATTACGTGCTGGTATGAGCGGACGCTGCGCCGCGATATCAGGGCGATGTCTCGTGAGGTGATAACGGCTATCCAGTCGGTTTTTAACGAGACGGGGATGGCAAACGATGCCAGCCCGGCGGCGCATTTTAGAACGTTGCTGCGCCAGCTCACCACGCGTTGGGGACGGCGCTTCAATCGATTATCGCAAGAGATAGCAAAGACCTTTTATGCACGTACACAAGGTCATACTGACCGGGCCCTGATAGTGCAGCTCAAGGCGATGGGCTTTGCCCTTGATTTCAACATGACCGCCGAGATGCACAATGCCTCAACCGCGATCATCGCCGAGAATGTCTCGCTGATAAAATCGATACCGCAGAACTATTTCACACAGATTGAGTCACTAGTGATGCAGTCAGTAGCACGCGGCAGCGATTTGGGTACCCTGACGCAGCAGTTAACCGAGCAATACCGCGTCACGGCGCGTCGGGCGCAGCTGATTGCACGAGACCAGACCCGCAAGGCCAATGCGACGCTGGCGGTTATCCGGCAACGTTCGCTGGGGATAACCAGGGGTATCTGGCAGCACACTGGTGCCGGTCAACATCCCAGGGCTGACCATGTGGCCGCCAGTGGCCGCGAGTTTGACCTCGCCAAAGGGTGTCTGATTAGCGGCGAATATCTTTTTCCCGGACAAAAAATTAACTGTGGCTGCATCTGGCGGCCCGTTCTCCCGTTTCAGGATTAATCCATGCCAATCAGAAATGAACGCCTTGCGATGGACTCCGCCCGCGAGGTGGACCGGTTCGGCAAGATGTTTGTGCGCGACAATCGCATCAGCAAGGCCACCATCAACGACTATTACGGGGAGGAAATCCCCGGCCATGAAAAACTTGGACTGCAAAAAAAGCGGCTCTATCGCCTTTTACGGGCCCCCGAGGAGCTTGAGCAGTCCACCGCCAGTTTTCGCGGTATTCCCGTGCTGCTGGGGCATCCCGAGAACAATAACACCCGGCCACTGGCTGAATTGGCGGTCGGCGCGGTGATGAACGATGTGCGCTATGAACATCCTTACCTGGTGGCCTCTATTGTGGTCTGGGATGCGGGTGCATAGGCCGGTATCGAAACCGATATCCAGCGCGAACTCTCCCCGTCATACAAGTACACGGCGGATATGACACCGGGTGAGTTTGAAGGTGAAAACTATGATGGGGTGATGCGCGATATTCACGCTTATCACCTCGCCATCGTACCGGACGGGCGCACGGGCCCGGATATTCTCGTCAATGACGCAAAACCAGAGGGTTTACCCATGTCAGAAGAAAAAGACACCTCGGCGCAGGATGATGTGCTCGCGGGTCTCAAGGAGCGCTTGCCAAACGCAAGCGATGAAGAATTACAGTCGGTTTCTGAGTTTATGGCTAAGCGCGCCGCAAAAGCCAATGACGAAGAGCAAGACAAAAAAGCCGATGATGAAGAGGACAAAAACGAAAAAGCGGATGACCAGGAGGACGATAAAAAAGCCAACGATGCGCGACCGCTGACCGCCAATGATGCGGCGATTATCGCCCGTCAGGCAACCGAACAGGGCCGTAAGGCGGCCTGGACGGACTTTATGGCGTTACGTCAGGCCGAGCGCGACTGTGCCTCCCTGATTGGTGAAGTCGCCTGTGATTCGGCCGAAGACGTGTACCGACTGGCGCTGGCGCAAGAAGGTATCGACACCCAAGGTGTTCACCCTTCCGCGTTGCCAAAAATGGTTGAAGTGCTGAAATCCCGGCCCTCACAACCGCCCACCGTGGCGATGGATGCCCATTCCGTTAACCGCGTAGACAGCTTCTTTGGAGGTCAATAATGGCATTTCAACAAAACGTCGAGCTGTATCCTGCTCCTGGGCGTGAAGGGGCGTTTGCCTCCTGTAATGATGCTTTCGCCGTACCGCCGCCGGCTGACGGGTTTCGGGCGGGGAAAAATGGCCTGAACATGGCTCGTTTCGCCTGGCGCGACACCACCAGTGATGTGCTTCTTAACAATACCGGCACCGGTAAACCGCTTGGCTTTGTTGGTAATGAGATGACCGGCATCATCGGCCTATTTGACGCGACCACCATGAAAATCAGTGCCGGTACCCACGTCTCCGTGTACATGACCGGGGATTTTTGGGCAAAAGCCGCGACTACCGCCGCCATTGGGCAGAAAGTATTTGCCGTACTGGCCGATGGCACCCTGAAAACCGGGGAGGCAGATGCCACCGTTGACGGTGCACTGGAAACCCCCTTCGTGGTCATGACCGCCGCTGCTGTCGGTGAAATATTCAAAATGTCGAGCTGGAGCTAACCATGTCAGGACTTACTCAACAGGATTTTCATGCGGTGATGAACCGCGCCAAGGCCGGTGGTGTGACACTGCCGGCGTCCGTCAGTCGCCTCTATCTGGCCAATGACGCGCAGCCGTTGCCTTCTACCGTCACCAACGGCGGTATTCCTGCTATCGTTGCCGGCGGCATTGATCCGACCATACTGAAAACCATTTTCGCACCAACGCGCGCGGCTGAAATTTACGGGGAACGCAAGCTGGGGGCCTGGGAGCTGGATTACCATCTGATTGGCCGCTCGGAATACTCAGGCGAGACCGTGTCTTATGGCGATTACAATAATAACGGCGCGAACCAGGTCAATATCCAATGGGAGAATATCCGCCAGTATCGTTACCAGAGCATGATCACCTATGGCGATCTGGAAGTGAAGCGTTACGGTTTGGCACTGGTCAATTATGTGGCTGAAAAGCAGAATGCCATTGCCAACACATTGAATATCGTGCGCAACAAGTTCGCTTTCTACGGCGTTTCAGGCGTGAACCACGGGGCGCTGAATGATCCGTCCCTGCCCACGCCGATTACTCCCGTGGCGAATGCCAGTAAGAAAACGCAGTGGAAAGATAAAACCATCCAGGAGCGCTACAACGATATTCTGGCGCTGTACGGCGATCTGGTCGGTCGCACTCACGGTGCCGTCGGAGATGGGGTAGATATGGCCTCGCCGTTAAAACTGGTGCTTTCTAACCAGGCGTCCGTCTACCTGAAAAGCGCTAATGAAAGCTTCAACACCTCGCTGGAAGACATGATTAAGAAAGCCTTCCCGAATCTGGTGATTGAAACCGCGCCGCAGTTCAGTACCGATGCCGGTGAACTGATGCAGATGTTCCTGTCGGAATGGGGTGGCCAGCCGTCATGCTATGTGGCCTTCTCGGAAAAATACCGCGCGCATCCGGTTATCACCCAGCCGTCAAGCTGGGAGCAGAAAGTGTCCGCCGGAACCTTTGGTACCGTCATTACACAGCCGATGCTGTTTGCTCAAATGTTGGGGATTTAATCATGGCACAAAAAATCATTGTGGGATGCCGCCTGCCACACGGTCTTAGCATCACGGTTGATGGCGTCCGCGTGACCTTTAGCGGTGCCAGTCGCGGCATTAAATCTGAAGAGGGGGTGTTTACGCCCTTCGGTGTGAATGGCTGTGGTATTACCCGTGATGTCGATGGCGAGTGGTTCGACACATTTTTGGGGCTTTACGCCGACGCGCCTTATGTCCAGAAGGGATTGATTTTTCAAATCAAGTCCGAAAACGCCATTCATGACACCACCCGTGAACGCAAAGGGGTAAAAACCGGCATGGAGCAGGTGGGGCCGAAAGACGGCGATGGTAAAGGTGCTGTCGTCACGGAGCGCGTGTAAATGGCGGCGGTCACGCTTGATATCCCCCGATTTCGGGCGTGGTATCCGCGCTTTGGCAACGTTACCAATGATGCCCTGGAACACCTTTTTGAGCTGGCCTGTATGGGGTTTGATAACAGCGATTTTTCGCTCGAATCAAACCTCGATAAACGCGAGCGCCTGCCGTATTTGCTGCTGGCCCACCTAGCCTATGGCCGCTATGGTGACGCGGACGGTCATGGTGGTGAGGGGGCTGTGGGACGTATCGGCAGCGCCAGCGAAGGCAGCGTCAGCGTCTCTTTTGATATTGGCGCTGGACTGCCCTTTGACGCCGTCTGGTATATGCAGAGCGAATATGGGCAACTCTTCTGGCAGCTGACCAAACCCTACCGGCTGTTTGCCTATTTCCCCGGCGAAACAGGAGGGGCACGTTGCGTAAGATGAAAGCCCTTCTTGACGCGCAGGAGAAGCAGCTTCAGTCACGCAGACTGAAAGTGGGCTTTGCCTCAGGCGCAACCTACCCTGATGGCACGTCGGTGCCGGTGGTGGCTTATACGAATGAGGTAGGACGACCGGAGAAAAGGCAGCCTCCACGCCCTTTTTTTCGTATTGCCATCGCTGAACATCAGGCGGACTGGGTGCGTACCTGTACTCGGGCGTTACGTGCCGGCGTAGACACCGATACAGCATTAAATCTGGTGGGCGAGCAGGCGGTTGCGGATGTGCAGGCCTCAATTCTGGCGCTGTCATCCCCACCATTGGCACAGAAGACCCTTTACCGGAGACGCACGCGACAAGCGCCGCCCAAAAACCTTAACGATGATCCTCTGGTTGATACACGTGTGATGTTAAACAGCGTCACGCACTGGGTAGGAGGCGAGGATGAACCTGCATAAGCTGGCCAGCCGGGCGATTGGCCGCGTCAATCCGTTTATTGAGGCGCGCGTACGTCGCGCGTCCGGGTGGACGGCATCACCCGGTGCCAGGCAGAAACCCCAATACCAGCCAGATCAGCGCGTCTCTATCCAGTTTCAGCCATTATCATCCGACGATCTGCAGCATGTTGACGGCCTGAATCTTCAGGGGATAGTGAAGTCCATTTACGTTGACGGCAATTTTTATGGGGCAGTACGCCGTGAGCAAATAGGCGGCGATCTGTTTCTTGTCAATGGCGAGACCTGGCTGGTTGAACAGGCAATAGAGCTGTGGCCGGACTGGTGCCGGCTCCTGGTCAGGAGGCAGGATGATGCAAGTGACCTTAACGCTGGATGATATCCTTGATGTGCTTCAGGCATTTCTGGTCGGCAACATCGGGATCGGTGAAGTCTGGTCGTCACAGGTTAACCGGGTCCCCATGCCCCATGGCGATGTCGCTATCATGACGCCGTTGTTCTTCAAGCGGCTAGGGACCACCTGGGCGACGAACCAGGATACCGGTAATACCGACAGCAGCACGGTGACGAAACACGTGCTACGCACCCTTGATGTTCAAATTGACCTTTACGGCCGTCATGCTGCTGAAAACGCGGTGATGCTGGAGACGCTGTTTCGTGATGGGTACGCCGTGGACGCTATCCATGCCCTTCATCCGGCCATAACGCCATTGTATGCCAGTGACGTTCATCAGAATGTGTTTAATACCGATGCACACCAGTACCTTGAGCGCTACATCGTCACCCTGACGATGCAGACCCAGATTGACATTATCATTCCGCAGGCGTTTTTTGACTGGGCGGCGGTATCGCCTTATCAGGCAGACCAAGAGACTTTAGCATGATCCCCTTACAACGCGATTTTTCTATTACCCCGGGCGTCATCAGTGCGGCAGGCACGGCGCTGGATATGACGGGCTTGTTGCTGACCGGCAATGACCTAGCCCCAACCGGTAGCGTACAGGCGTTTTCCACGCAGGCCGCCGTGGGTGACTATTTTGGCGCGGCGTCGGACGAATACACGGCAGCCGGACTCTATTTTAACGGTTACGACAACGCCACAACACGGGCGAGTACGCTACTGATAGGCCGCTTTGTGACTGACGAGGCCGGTGCGTCGGCCTGGTTGGTCTCGGGCAGTTTCAAGGGCCAGCCCGTGACGGCATTGCAAGCGGTGAGCGGTAAGCTCAAGCTGACGGTTGACGGCCAATCCGTGACCAGCAGTGATATCAATCTGAGTGCAGTGACCAGCTATGATGCGGCCGCCGCCGCCCTTGAAACGGCGATAGGCAACAAGGTGTCAGTCAAATGGTTATCGGTCCAGCAGCGTTTTCGCGTCAGCAGTGTAAAAGCGGGCGCAGACAGCACGATAATCTTTGCATCGGGGAGTGCTGCCGCGGCACTGAAATTGACCGCTGACAGCGGTGCAGCGTTGTCTCAGGGCGCTGCCCCCTCAGTGGTTGCCGACACGATGGATACCTTGACTCGAGCGCATCAGAACTGGGTATTGTTTACTACGCTGTTTGCGCCGACCACAGCACAAAGCCTGGCGTTTGCTGCCTGGGCGACGCAGCAGAACTACCGTTTTGGCTATATCGCCTGGGATAATACTTCGGCGGGAACGATAGCCAATAACCCCGACTGTCTGGCGCATCAGATAATGACGGTGAACGGCTATCAAAACGTTGCCATGATGTACGGCGATTACCGCTATGCCATGACGGCGCTGGCGTATGCGGGCTCACTGAATTTTGACGCCACCAATGGCCGCGTCTCCTATAAATTCCGCGCGTTCTCGGGTCTACCTGCGAATGTCACCGATGGCACCCTCGCCGATGCGCTGGCGTCAAACGGTTACACCTATTACGGTACGTTCGGGGCGAACAATATCGTCTATCACTATGCCTCAGACGGGGCCATCAGTGGTGCGTTTAAATGGCTCGATACCTTTCTGTGCCAGGTGTGGATCAACGCCAACCTGCTCGGGGCTTTCGCCACTGTTTTCACACAGAACCAATCGTTTCCCTTTAATGAAAAGGGGTATACCGCCTTGCGGGCCTGTGTGATTGATGTGGCGCAAAAAGCCCTGAACTTTGGTGCGATCCGCACCGGGATCACGCTGGACGCCTCACAGCGCCAGCAGGTGAATAATGCCGTCGGTAAAGAGATTAGTAACACGCTTTATGCTGAGGGATGGTACCTGGCTATCCCGCCACAGAGTGCCACGAACCGCACCGAGCGCAAATTAACCGGGGCAGTCTTTTTCTATACTGACGGTAGCCTTATCCAGCATATCCGCCTCGCCTCTCTCGACGTTATGTAAGGATAATTCATGCTTACGAATATTACCAGTGCCAATAGCGCACTGCGCATTGTGGTGCCCGAGTTTTACCCAGGGGGCTTCGATGTAGACGATTACGCCGCTGACAGCATGTTTGAAACCGCCGCGCTTGAAATGGCTGAAGATCTGATGTCCGCGGACGGCAAGTACCACGCCGGTTTTGTCTTCAATCCGACCGAGTTGACGCTCAGCTTGACGCCGACCTCGTCAGCCGCGACGCGGTTTGATAACTGGTATGCCGCCCAGCGCGCCGCTATCACGATCTTCGCCTGTAATGCCATCTTGTCCATACCGGCCCTGGAAGCCAAATACAGCTTCGTTAACGGGGTGCTGTATTCCTGGCCCCCAGCCCCAGTAGGGCAACGTATTCTTGGCGCGCGCCAGGCCGTTTTTCATTTTGAGTCGGTGACCCGGAGTGCCCTGTAATGCGAAAAACACATGAGTATGTCGTGAAAGAGCAAAACCGTGATGCGGGCAAGGTGTTTATCATCACCGAAATGTCCGCCGTGGCGGGCGAAGATTTGGCTGAAGAGATGTTCAGAGTCATGGGCCAGTCACGTTTTTACAGCATTCCGCCCGAGGTGGTGCAGATGGGCACGGCGGGGTTGGCGACAGTCGGCCTGGCGGCCCTTGCCAATGCAGATCGTGAGGCGGCCAGGCTTATCAGCCAGCGACTGTTGTCCACGGTGAAAATACGGATTGAGCATGAGGGCAAGGTGATAGAGCGGGCGCTAGATCCTGATAATGATTTTGAGGAGATTTCTACCCTGCGCGCGCTTAAAGATAACGTTTTCAGGCTCAATTTCGATTTTTTAACCGTCGCCGCCGAATCGACTACCCCTGCCTGAGAGACGGCGGCAGTCCCTCGTCACTGGTCACGACCCGCAATATCTCCCCGCATATCGCTGCCGTGGTGCGTTCAGGTAAAGCGCGCTTGATTGAGCTGCAGCGGGATTACAGCGTGAAAGATCTGTGGGATTTTTTGGAAATGATAGCGGTGGAAAGCCATAACCACGCTGCCTGGCAGCATTACAGCGAGGTCAACCATGGACGTCGATGAGTATGTCTATGTCTACCGGGTAGACGCCCGCGATTTTCTTAACAACAAAAAGAAAATCGTCATTGCCCTGGATGATCTGGATAAACACTTGGTACACAGTGGAAAACAGGTCAGTGTGCTCAGTAAAAAGGTGGCCGCCAGTGGGCGGGAGGGGGTCAACGCCTTTTCTGCGCTATCCAAGGCGGCGTTGGGTTTCTTTGGCGCTTCCCTGACGCTTGGCGGCATAACGGGCCTGCTGGGCGGCATGTCGCGCACCCTGACCCAGCTGGGAAATCAGTCTGCCTTATCTGGCTATCCCGGCACAACGCCTTGATGGGCTGTCTCGTGCCGCAGAAGCCGCCGGCAGCAGTACCGGCGCATTGATGACGCAGCTAAAAAACCTGCGCGATTCACAGGCATGGCTACGTGCCGGTATTACGGATGTCAATGACTATACGCTGGCGTTATCACAGCTACAGGGCGTCACCGGGGTAGACATTATCGGTGCGACATCGCCCGATGAGGCCTTCGCGCGTGTTGGCCAGGCATTGCGATCGCTCAAAAACGCCGATCTGCGTCTGCAATACGCTAACCGGCTCGGACTCGACGCGGGCTTGCAACGCAGCATTAACGACCAGACATTTGACCGTAACGCCAGCACATTTACCCGCAATTCACGTTTGACCCCCACGCTGATTGCCCAGGCACAACGGGTCAATGCCCAGCTCGAAGATCTGAAGCAACAGATGGGTATTTTAAGCCTGCAGGCGTACGACGCCATTATCCCGATAGCCGAAGCGCTGATGCCCATACTGAAAGACCTGATTAAATATGTTGCCGATCATGGCGATGATATTGCGGCCTTTTTCAAATCAGGGGCGGCAGGCATCCAGAACTTTACGGCGGCGGTCGGCGGTGCGGAAAATGCCATGAAGCTGCTGCTAGCAGCCTGGGTAGCGGTCAAAGCAAAAGGATTATTGACGGGTGGCGCGGCGGGAGCGGCTGGCAGGGCAGGGGCCCTCGGAGCGGCCCTCACGGCAACCGGCGCGTATGTGACCACCGCATCGGGCGTGGAGGTGTGGGAGCGACTCAAGGCATTAAAAGACGGACGACATTATGGCGGGATCGCCACACAAAGCGAAGAGATGCGTGAGCTTGCACGGCTGAAGCGTCACAATCTGGCGGTAAACAGCGCTCAGGTTGAACAGCATGCACAGTCTGCTCGCCTATCGAGGGGGATCCGCAACAACAATCCCGGCAACATTGAGTTTAGGGGGCAGCAGGGGGCGACGGGGAGTGATGGGCGCTATGCCATCTTCGAGACACCCTACACGGGGATCAAGGCGCTATCGGGACAGTTGATGCGCTATTACAGCGGACAAACCACCGGGCGGCCATTGCGCACCGTTAACGATATTATCTCTACGTGGGCACCGGCCGGTGAAAATAATACCGCCGCCTATATTACGCAGGTCTCCAAGGCGCTGGGTGTTGAGGCGCATACGCGACTTGACCTTAATGATAACGCCGTGATGCAAAAACTGGTGTCGGCCATTATTCGGCATGAAAACGGCACTAACCCTTATGACGCATTGACCCTTGCCAAGGCGGTAGCAGACAGTCGTACCGACAATCCGCAGATGGCAGCGTACTACCCGCAGCAGCAACGCGCTCTCCAACAGGCGCAGACGGTCAATCATAGCCAGCGTGTCAGCCATACCGTAACGGAAAATCATATTCAGAACGTGAATGTGACGACGAACACGGCACAGGCTGATGTGCTGCTCGAGCAGATACAGCAAAAGGCGCGCCAATCGCAGCTGACCGCGCCGTATATCAGCGGCGTCATGCCGTAAAGGGGGCCCTATGGCGTTCGTTAATCGCAATATACTGAATATCAATGCCGCCACCCTGTTCAATGCCTTGGGCGGTGGCAGTCCACTCAGTATCATCAACAGTATCGTCGGGGCGTCTTACCGTATTCTAAAGCATAAGACGTCAGAAAACGCATTAAGGTTTGATGGCGTCGTGGCGCTGCAGCCCACCAAAGGGGCAAGCATTCTTACTGCACCCGTGGCCCAAGGCCAGTACGGTGCCTTCAACAAGATCCAGTCGCCCGGCAAGCTGACAGTCAGGGTGGCGATTAACGGCTTTACCGGATATGCCTGCTCAATACCAAATCTGGCTAACCTGACGCTGACCAGCCAAAGAGATATCCTGGCGGCCATCGACGACATGATCGCCAATACCGATCTGTACGATATTGAAACACCGAAAGAAACGTTTGTCAGCTATGATCTGGTGGGCAAGGACTACAGCGTGACGGCAAGAAACGGCGTCACCTTGCTGGTCGTGGATCTATTTTTTCAGGAAGTGATACAGGCGACCGAGGTCGTGCTGTCCTCCCCGGCGACGCGTAACCGCCCTGCCGCCAATGCCACGGCGAAGAGTGCCAGTGCGGTCACTGAATCGGTACCCGGTAATACCCGCAGTGTGAGTTTGGATACAGTGAAAGCGGTACGGACATCACAGGCACGCAGCGGGCAGCCTGTTCCCGCGCCGGGCTTTACCAGCGCACTCAAGACAGTCGGGCAATCGCCGCAGGCGGTCGGTAGCGCCACCGGTAACGCCCTTCGTCAAGATATTCACGCTATCGCGCAAGGACTTTTCTGATGCTGGAGATGTCACTTAGCCCCCTGAAGGCCCAGCAGTTTACTGTGGGGCTGGCGGGGCAATCCTGCCTTATCCGCCTGTTTCAAATGCCCAACGGCCTTTATCTGGATTTGACGGTAGAGGGCAAGCCGTTGCTTCAGGGGATCCCCTGCCTGAATATGAGCCGTCTGGTGCGATATGGTTATCTGGGCTTTGCCGGTGACCTGTTTTTTTCAGACCGGGAAGGGACGGAGGATCCGGTTTGGTCACAGCTGGGCGATCGCTTCCGGCTTTTTTATCTGACGGCGGATGAACTGAATGTATGAGCATAAAACATTAAGTGTGCGTTTTACGCTGACTCAGGGGGCTTTCGATAACCACAATACCGATGAAATTACCCTGAGCAACGTCAAGGCGCAGGTGATCATGCGCGCCTGTACCGGAATACAGGGTTTTACCGCCGAGATCACCCTGCGCGGGTTGTCGCTAACACTCTTGTCGATGCTCTCCAGCAAGGGGCAAGGTATCTATACTGGCTCACCGGACACGCTGCGGATCGGCCTTTATCATAAAGACGGGCAGATTTTTCAGGGAGGCATTGTGTCGGCGTGGGCGGATATGAATGCCGCTCCAGAGCCGGCCCTTCACCTCTATGCGGTGGCCGCGCTGGCGGCAAGACAGCGGGCGGCGGCCCCCTTTACCCATCAGGACGCAGTGAAACTGACCCGTATGCTGAGCGCCATCGCCCGTGCCGCCGGTATGGGGGTGGATCTGCACGATGTGTCCGGTGTGGCCAATAATCCCTATTACGAGGGCAGCCCCTTTGAGCAACTGATCCATATCTGTCTCGATTACCGCCTCAGCGCCTTTGTGGATGAGCAGAATACGTTTCATGCCTGGGTAAAACAACGTGATGGCCTGCGTCCGCACATCAGCCCGGCACATGGCCTGATTGGTTACCCGGTCTTTACCCCCCGCGGGATCCTGTTTAATACCGTCTACTCCCCGATGCTGAGTGTGGGCAGGGCGGTTTATCTTGAGACTGAATTACCGAATGCCACAGGCAACTACATTATTTTTGCCGCCGATCATGTGCTGACCACCTGGAGCGAAGGCGGGGTGTGGCAAACGGTCTGCCAGGCAACCAAGGAGAGTGTCACCGATGACAACGCCGTATATCAGCGCGGAATACAGCAATAGCGATGCGGGCAGTATTGAATTTATGATTGAAAAAATGCTGTCCGGCAAGGTGTTTATTGAGCTGGCGTGCGTCAATGCCTGTGATCCGGCGGCACAAACTGTCGATGTGACCCCGCTGGTTAACCGCGCCGATCCCGAGGGCAAACCGATAACGCACGGCACGGTCTACGGTGTCCGTTTCCTGCGCTGGCAATGTGGCGGGAGTGCTATCATCATGAACCCGGAGCCGGGGGATATCGGGCTGTTTGCCGTCTGTGACCGGGATATCAGCCTGGTTGTCGCCAACCGCAGGGGGGCGTTGGCGGGTAGCCAGCGTCGCCACTCGCGCACGGACGGTGTTTATCTGGGCGGTCTGCTGAATGCCTTTCCAACGCAATATCTGGAGCTGGCGAAAAACGCGATCAATATCGTTACCCCCAATCCGGTCAATGTTTCTTGCCACCATGCCACCCTCAAGGCCCCGGAAGGGGTGACCATTGATACGCCGCTCGCGGCCTTCACGGGGGATATCGTTGACCATGCCGGCAGTAATAGCGTGTCGCTCAAAGACTTGCGCGACCATTTTAATGCCCACCGGCACGACGTACAGGGTGTGGAGAGCGGCAGCAGTCGCGTCACGTCTGCACCGCCCGATATTCCGACGGAGTAAGCATGCTAACACAATCACTGAAATTGAATTCACAGACGTGGGATATCACGCTGGACGGGGCCGGTCATCTTGCCACGGTGTCCGAGGCGGCCGCAGTGGCACAGGACGTGGCGAGCGCCTGTAAAACGTTTTTAGGCGAGGTGTGGTTCAATGACAAGCTTGGCATACCGTGGATGAGTGAAATACTGGGTAAGCCCACCACGACCACCTTTATCCAGGCGCAGCTTGAACAACAGGCGATGAGACTGCCCTACGGGGCGCTGGCCAGAGCCACAGTAATAGCCCATCGTGATAAGCGCGGGGCCAGCGGCGTTATCGCGGTGGTCGATACGCATGGAGAAAGCAGCCAGGTGTCTTTATGAACGAGAAAACCTTAACGACTGCGGTACCGGGCGTCACGCTCACCTCAGCGGGTCTGGCTATTCCCGATATTGCCGATGTGCTGGCGGGTCGCCTGGCGGATTTTGATGCTGCGCTGGGCGGTGGCATGAGTCGCGAACTGACTACACCACAGGGGCAGATAGCCAGCAGCGAAGCGGAAATCATTGCCGAGGTGTATGACCGGCTGCTGTGCCTGTTTAACCAGATTAACCCGGATTATGCCGCCGGGCGTTTTCAGGATGGCATCGGGCGGCTTTATTTTCTGACGCGCATTGCCGGACGGGGCACCCTGGTGACGGCGACCTGTAGTGGCGCGGTGGGGGCGGTCATTCCCGCGGGCAGTCTGGCGCAAGATACGCGCGGCTATCAGTATGTTGCGGTCAATGCTGCCACCCTGCCCGCGAGCGGCAGCGCTGAGGTGCTGTTTCAGAATACGACCCAGGGGCCGATCCCCTGTGGTGCCGGGGAGTTAATCCAGATTTACCGGGCAGTACCGGGTTGGTCGGCCATCACGAATCACGCCGCGGGCGTGTTGGGCAATGAGGTCGAAGGCCGTACGGCGTTTGAAGCGCGCCGGCGTCGTTCTGTCGCCGCGAATGCACGCAATCTGGATGTGTCTCTTCAGGCGGCGCTCTTGGCGGTGCCCGGCGTGACCGACGCCTATGTCTGGTCAAATCGCAAGAGCGAGGCCGTGACAAGGGGTGCGACGGGATTTTCCGTGGCCCCGCATTCGGTCTACATTGGTGTTTATGGCGGTGCACAGGCCGATATTGCCCAGGCTATTTTCAACAACAAGGCACCCGGTTGTGAGATGAACGGCGATACGCATTACACCGTTCAGCATACCGAGGGCTACAGCCCACCATATCCCGAATACGCCTTGCAGTGGCAGACGGCAAAGCCCACCACGGTGTCTTTTCGGGTGACGCTGCAAAATCAGCGCACAGAGCTGCCCGCCGATACCGATAGTCGTATCCAGCAGGCGATTATCAAGACCTTTACCGGGCAGGACGATATCAACGCCGCCGCGACCATCGGGGCGCTTATCCCTGCCGGGCGGTTTTATGCCGGTGTGGCGGCGGTTGACCCGGTCAGGCTGAATATTGCAGTGATAGAGTTATCGCTGGACGCTCAGCACTGGTCGTCGGGGGTGACGCTGGGCATTGACCAGGTGCCGGTGACGTCAGAGACGGCTATTCAGGTGGTGACGGCATGAACTACCTGAAGACGATACAGGCGCAGTATGCGGCATCACCGGCATTAAATGCTGTGATAGCCACCTTTGAGCAGGCCGTCAGTCTCGAGCGCTTTACCGACACCTTTTTAACGGCGGTATGGGACATCGAGACGGCACAAACCTATGGTCTGGATATCTGGGGAAAAATTGTCGGCGTGTCGCGCTATCTGACGGTGGAAGATACCCCGGATTATCTGGGCTTTGACGAGGCTGAAATTACCACCATTGACGGTTACCCGCAGCCGTTCGATGTGTCACCGTTTTACGCCGGGCTACAACCCTCATCGGTGGTCAGATTAACCGATGACGCCTACCGCAAGCTGATACGGGCAAAAGCCTTTAGCAATATTACCGATGCCACCATCCCGTCGATTAACCGCTTTTTGCGCATTCTGTTTACTGACCGGGGCAAGGTGTACTGCACCGACGGGCGGGATATGACCATGAACATTGTGTTCGAGTTTCCGCCGACGCCGTCTGACCTGGCGATACTGAAAACGCTGGCAGTGATGCCGGTCCCGAGCGGGGTAGAGGTGAGATTTATCATTGCGCCGACGCCCAATCTGGGCTTTGCGGCAGACACCTATCCGATGGATGAGGGCACATTTTACTGAATGACCTGCGACATGCAGGTTTTTTTATGGGAGTTTACATGAAATCCAGCCATACCCCCACCAAACACGCGATACCGTTCGGGCAGAACGGCAACAAGCGTGATATCCCGCAGGACACCAAAACCGGCAGCGGTGAGGCCTCGTTGAGTCTGGGCTTTCCGCCTGAAACGATGGTGCCCAAAGTCTCAGGTGGCATTCCGCCCAGCGGCAAGGACTTTAACGGTATCCTCAATGAGCTCTCGGCGATGGGGCGCTGGGCCAATGCCGGGGCGGGCTACCCGTTTGATGCGGCGTTTGCCAAAGCCATCGGCGGTTACCCCGCCGGTGCGAAAATTCCGAACGCGGAGAACAGCGGCTTCTGGCTGAACACCGTCGATAACAATCTGGATAATCCCGAGGTGACAGACGGCCGGCTTACAGGCTGGGTACCGGCAGAAAACTACGGTATTGCCACGCTATCCGGGTTGTCAAAAGCGGATGTAACGCTGACTGCATTGCAGGCAGCTAAAGCGCGTATCGTGCTCTCTGGCGACCTGAAGGCCAATGTAGCGGTTATCTTCCCCGCGTGGCAAAAGAGCTGGACGGGGGTGAATCAATGTACGGGCAGTGGCTCGCTGATTTGTCGTACGAAAGCGGGGGTGGGCGTTGTGGTGCCCAAGGGTGAGTCGAGAGAGATTGTTGGCGACGGCAGTGGCCTTGTGCAGCGTATCGTAAATGCAAGCACAACAGTTGCGGGCATTACCCAACTCAGCAGCGCCACAGACAGCGAGACGCTGACTGCGACACCAAAAGCTGTTAAGGCGATAGCTGATACTCTCAGCGGTGGCCGTCTGCTGAATATCCAGTCCTTCACCCACAGCGGCACCTATACCCCCATACCGGGGACACGGAAAGTCCGCGTGAAATGCTGGGGCGCAGGCGGAGGCGGTGCGGGCATGTCCAAACAAAATCGGGGTTCGGTGTCCGGCGCGGGCCGGAGCCTATGCCGAAGCGTTACTGGATGCAACGTCGCTTTCGTCCGTGAGCATTGAAGTGGGTACTGGCGGCGCCGCCGCGCCCGCCGGCGTTTCACAGGATGGCGGCAATGGCGGTAGGTCGTCTTTTGGTACGCAGGTCACCTGTGGCGGCGGCGCAGGCGGTATAGTTGGGCAAGGTTTAGCCAAAGGCGGCGAGCCCTCAGGTGGAAACGTAATGATGGTCGGAGGGCAAGCCGGACAAGGTGGCACTTATACATCAGATATATTAAGTAATGGTGTTGGCGGGGCATCTTTTGGAGGTTATAACGCTTTACCACACGTTTCATTAAAAGGTGATGATGGATCTTTTCCGGGAGGAGGTGGAGCTATAGGGTCATACGTTAATGATGATACCCAGTATGCTGCCGGGAAAGGTGGAGATGGTTTCATTATTTTAGAGGAATATTCATGATGAAAGATACAGGCTCGTATGCTTTGATACCAGAGGGTAGCAATCGAGTTGAAAATATTATTGTCGCCAGCGATGATTATCAACGCAAAGGCTATTACACCATCCGCTATGACGATACTATCTTTTGTCAGCCAGGAATGTTTTATGATAAAAAAAGTGGTATTTTTTATGATGATAAAAGCTTTACAAAAATAAATAAAATTAGTGTTGTTGAAAGGGGTCACTGACCCCTTTGTCGATTAGGTAGACTTGAAACTTTATCTCAGACTTTTTGTTTTTATTTTCTATATTTTCGCTGGTAAATCTTATGAGTTCTTTTATCTTTTTAAGCTTGCAATTTTTGTATTGCCATAATCCTACGCCATTAAGTCCATAACTATTATTTTCCTCTGTTTTGTAATCTATTTCAGGTATAATATAATTGTTTTTGTAGGATGAAATAAAGTATGGTGATGCGACAAACTCAAATGCATTATACATATTTTCTGCTGATTTTATGTCCTCTATTTTTTCAAGTATTGCTACTTTTTTGTAATCTGAGGAAATAAACACTTTCCCATCAGGGAAAAAGTAAATTTCTTGCATGTTTTGAAAATCTTGAGAGACCGGTATTCTTTTTACTTCTGTCAATTCTTTGTTGTTTTTTGTAACAAGGATTTCTGGTGTTGATTTTGATGAAACATAGTATATGAACACATCATGAATCGTAAATGATCTTATTTCAAAATGATTATCATTAGCAGAAAGCGAATATGGAAGCTTTACATGTGAATCTATCTTTGCTTTGTCATCCTTTATCGATATACGCCAAAAATCTCCGGTTGTTGCCGACAATAACATAAATTGATTACGTTCTTTGTCAAAAATTGTTCTATGAGTACGCCTTCCTAAGTTATCTATAGATGTGACTTCTTTGAAATCCTTCCCTTCAAAAGTGTAGAATACTATTCTACCATGTTCAGTATCTTCAGTTGCCCAATATTTTCTCCCATCATATGCCAGAGTATGAGATGAAAATTTGTTCTCCATTGTTTTCCAGTTCGATAAGTTTTCATCTAATTTATCATTCCACAGGATTCTACTATGCCAGCAATCAACTAGAAACCATTTATTATCGATATTAACCATGTATGTTGGCGCATAAACAGTATTTATCCATAAATTCTCTGATATTTTTTTTCTTATTTCATTTTTTGACTTTTCAAAATCTTGATTAAATTCATGGCTAGAATGCAGAGCGGATACTACTGAAGAGGCAATAAGACGTCCAGCATCTACACTGCTCTTCCAGTGGACACCACAAATAATTCCATATTCACCGATTTTATATCCTCGTTTTAGTATTTCCTCTTTTCTTTCTGGATATATTTCAGATAGTATCAAGGCAAGTGCCCAACCAGTAGCAGAGTGACCAGATGGATAATCACCATTTTTTTTAAGAGAATTTTCTTTTTCTGGTGTGCATGAATGAGTGTTAAAGTATACGAAAGGCCGCTGTCTGTTGTAGTACTGTTTTGTGTTTTTTACCACCTGGCTATTAATCAAGGCAACAACAGAACGTAATAGCTCCACTGTCTTAGGTGTGTTTTCCTCAGTTATCTTGAAGCCTACTGCATCTGAAAATAATTCATCAATGTTATTCGAATCAGTGATTTCTATGGCCTCATTCCAATCTGATTTTTTTGATGCGATTTCTGGGCGAACATACACACTTTTATCTGCATTGAACGCTGCGCTTTTTTCTTTTGGTGGAGGTGGTAAGATATAAAGGCTATTAGGAATTTGTTCGCTAGACAGATAAGTGTTGGCAAAGCTTAAGTTACTTATCAGTAGTGTTAATAACGTTATTCTCTTCTTCAATTTTATTTTTTCCTATCTCTAAATAGAGTGAGAGCGCAACCTTTAGCAAGACAGATATCGATAGTAAAAATTAATGCTAGAGAATCTACTAACTCAACAAATCATCCAGCTCAAGGTCGGAGAGACCGGTAAACTGTTTCACCGCACTCCGAGTTAGGCCACTGTTGAGCATATGTTGGGCGATCTTGAGCGAGGCAAGCTTTTCACCTTTTTCTATGCCTTTCTGCTCGCCAAGCTGGATGCCTTCTTGACGCCCGAGTTGGATGCCCTTCTGGATGCCCTTAGCTTCAAGCTGCTCTGCAATGGTCATGATGTCCTCCCGGTAGTCTGTTGCTTTGGTGGCGATATGCTGTAGGAATTGCGCCTCATCCGAAGTATTTCCGCGTTCTGCAATATAGTACATCAGGCTACGGAACTGCTCTTTCGGTATCGCCCATAGATTCAGCAACCGAGCGATATCAGCGGCTAGTTCTAACATGTCCCGAGTTCGGATGTGCTTCTGCACTAACTCTAGCAGAGCTACCCGCCGATGAGACAGTATTTCATCATCCGGCATAGCAGTGATATCAACCAGCGGGAATGCTTGCCTGTAGACTGATTCTGCCTGTTCAGGGTCAGCAAAGCAATCCAGCCATTGGGTGCTGTACGGATACGGCGACGTGGTGCCGTGGTAGAACAGCAACGGAATCACCACCGGCAAAGAGTCATTACCTTGCTCAAGGTGCCGCTGCATCGCGGCGACGGCATACCGCATCAGGCGAAACGCCATCAGCTTTTCCGGTCGGCTCTGGTGCTCGACAAGGCAGTAGACGTAACCATCATGGCCCGTCGTGGTCTTCATTGAATATAGCATGTCCGAGCATTGGTTCTTAAGGTCGTCTTCGATGAAGCTGCCCGATTCCATCGCCAGAGTGCTGAAAGTGCACCGCTCCCGCAGATGTGGCGGCAGATGAATTTCCAGAAAGTCCCCGAGCGACGGCGATATCGCCGAGAAACTTTTTGAACAGGGCGTCGTGTTGGGATAGTGAGGATTTTGTCATCGGTGGAGTATACCTTGCTCAGGTTGCGGTATGCCATCGAAATCCCCGGCCTTCAGGGCGGGGAGCAGTCAACGCAAAATATCATCAACACGAATCAATCCATTTCTGCTCAAATATTCCATAGCACGGGAATGTAACTTGCTGTCTGGTCTTGCATTTCTAAGTGAGTGGGCTAATCGCTTAACCCACATTGTCAATTCGTCCACTTGATTAGCGCTTTTCACTAGCGCAAGAGCCATATTTTCGACATTTTCACTAGTACAGACTCGTCCCCGGTTTTCTGCGTGAATTGTGTCGAATGGCTTGTAATTTGCATTCCTGCATAGTTCCACTATTTCCTGCAGGAATTCTCTGGTCAATGTTGATTCACTCAATGCTTATCTCCTTAACATCCTGCCCGCTGAGAGCGGTTTTTTTGTGCCTGAAAAACGTAAGCCCCGACTGTTACAAGCAGTGCGGGGCTTTTTCATGTCTGGTTTTGGTATCGATACTACGGTCAAGGAGGTCGTGCGTGAATTATAAACGAATTTTGCTGAGGTTGACTATGAAAAATGGTGAATTAATTTTCTTCATCACTCAGGCCGTGCATTTGAGTTCCTGTGCGCGGAAACGCTCGTTTAAAGGCTCTGTCGAATTCTGTTTTGTTCCTTGAGCTTGATAGTATGCCTACCACCTGCCATAAGTGTGCCCTAAATATAGGCATACCTACGTTCTCTGTTAGGAACTGGAACATCTTATATCTCCGCTTGCCATTGGCATATACAACAGGGTTCTGCTCATCAAGCATATCCAAAACAGCGCCTTTACTTAACGCTAACGGCTCGTATATATATTTTCGGGTAAATTTTCCGAAGAACTGAGGGTGACGCACTGGGGTCTTCTGCGTCAATCCGTAGAGGCGATAGAAACCATCCGTAAATTGTTTCGGAAATTCTTTTGAGTATTCTTTGACCTGTTCTCTGATAAAATCCTGGAATAAGGTGCGGTATTCGTCTTGACGCTTTTCGTCTATATGACCTGTAGCCTCATCGACAAGGGCAACAATGCCCACCTCTGCAAGACCTCTCATCACAATATCAGCCTGAACTGAAATCGGTATTTGAGAAGGTAGAAGAGTATTGCCATTATCTCTCATTTTGAGATAAACGTTGCAAATCTTTGGCAGCAAAGACGCCTCAATACCGTATGCTGGTGAGGCCCCTTTGTTGCTTTTGAAAAGTCGGCGCCGGGCAAGACCTTCCAATAATTCGTTATTAATGAATGGTTTAATGTTTTTTGCTGAAAGAAAAACAGGTAAATAGGCGCAATCTGGATTATTTTTCATTCTCTTCCAGTGTGATCCACCTCGCTTACCGCCAAATGCCTTGGTTATAGCTCTTTCTGAAAGCACTCGCGATCCATCTTCCAGAACGGCACACTGTATGGTCATATCACCTATTGTTATGTTGCCAGCTTTCTTAGCAACCTCTACGCCATCGTCAGTTTCCCATCTTGCTGCCGCTGCTTTTTTTGCAATCTCAGTACGTTGTTCCTGTGTTAGGGACTCTGCACGGGCTACCCCACCTTTAGCTCTCCCCATGCATTCTTTCTTTTCTGTTACCACAAGCAAGCACCATTTTTAAAAAACATGCTTGCATGGTAACTGCCCTATTTGAGTTTAGCAAGTACGTTTATAATTTTTATGCTTGCAGCTGTGTAGATATTTTAAGAAAGCCACCTTCCCCGGCCCTCAACGAGCCGGGGTTGTTGTCAGTGCCTCTGCGCGAACTGGCCGAGCTCGGACTTATGCCAGCGAGTCAGGGTATCGGTGAGCATGAAGGTGTTGCTCTGGCTGGCTTCAAGAAGCAAGCTATCGATTTCACCCATCACGCTATCTACATTCTCCCGCTTGCGCACCAGTTGACGAATGGTTCGCCTCTCGGCCTCTACCATAGCAGATTGCAGGCGTTCTATAACAGCCCATATGCGTTCGCATTCTCGGGCGATATGCGGGATGTGACGGACTTCCATCGGCTGGGGTGAGGGAAGTCCTGTGACTTCGCGCTGGGCGTACCAAATGCCGTTACTCCATGCCTGCTTGAAGCGGAAGTTATGGCTCATGTGCCAAATCAGGCGGGCGAGGTTGGAGGTATCGCTAGCGGTGAAGAGTTCGTGGGATTCTGGCTTGTAAACGGGATGTTCGTATTTGCCGGTCTTGCGGATTGATGGAAGCACCTCACTCGTTACCCACTTGCGAAAGCGATGGGGCAGAGTGCCTTGCTTCACTGCGTCGCGGCAGCGTAGTACCAAGGTGAACATGCCGGATTCGGATATTAGGCAAATGCTCTGAGCGCCCATTCCTGCCTGACTATCGGTTAAACCTAAAGTCGTCTTTTCATCAAAATCCAGCTTGTATAAAGCATCCGTGACATTGGCTATTTTTAGTGCTGAGCACACATCTGTAGCAACGAACCAAAGCTC
>NZ_JBLKSS010000122.1:0-9363 GCF_047607725.1 Sodalis sp. (in: enterobacteria)
ATCTTCAATAACTTGATGGGGAATTAACAGACGGCGCTGGGCGTACGCTTACCTTGACTTCGCCATGGGTGGCGCCGGTTAATCCGGCCAACTCACGGCTGCTCATTGCGACGGTTTGATGATGGGCTGCAAAGCCCGCTGCAGATATCATCATAATGTTCACCACTCAAGTAAAAGCAACGGCTCTCCATTGGAGTACAATAAATATACAGAAATACTGTAATTGTATCCAGTACTTTTACGGTAAAATGCAGTGCGCACTCCAGGTCTTTCAGGCAGGGGCGGGCCAACGGCGATAGATCGCGTGCAAAACACGGCGAGCTTGACGATAAAAAGCGGAGGCCATATGGGGTCCAACACGAGGAAACCAGCGCATGCCGGGCAGAGGGCTTCAGCCGTCGCGACCGCACATCCCAGGCTGACGGCTCCTGGCTTCTCGAAGGGACACGTAGTGCAACGGGCATCGCGTGCCGTGAAGGTGGATACCGGGCAAACCACCCCGCTCGGTCTTGAGGCGCACATCCCGGGGGAGCGCATTGCCGGCAATGAAGACAATCTGCAACCGGATATACTGGTACAGATTTTCCGCCGTCAGCGCACCGAGCATAGCGTACAGGTACCCGCCGTGGCAGAGCCGCTGCTGGTGTGGATCCTCACCGGTTGCGCCCGGGTAGAGGAGCGTGGCGCCGGTGAACAATGGCAGGTGAAGAACGTCAGCGCGGGTGATTTTTATTTGACCGCCACCGACGTGCCTTATGAAATGCGCTGGCAGGCCCGCGGCCCAGAGCCGTTTGAGGTCCTGCACGTTTATCTGGGGGTGTCGCTGCTTGAAGAGGCCGTCGCCCAAGTGCAGGGCCGGCCGTGCCGTATCCGCGAAACGGTGGGCGGGCGAGACGAAGTCATTTCACAGCTGCTTGCCCTATGCCGCCGCGAATTACTGAGGCGGCATGATACCAGCGCCACGTTTATCGCCGGCCTGGCGCGATGTCTGGCTGTCCACCTGGCGCGCTTCTACATGGAAGCCTGCGCCGCAGGCGTTTCGCTTACAAAAGGCAACGGCGGAAATGGACGCCAAGCTGTCGCAGCCGTTTGATCTTGCCGTGATTGCCCAGGCGGCGGGGTTGAGCAAATACCATTTCAGCCGGCAGTTCAAGAACGCCACCGGGCTCTCCCCCTCCAACTACTTTATTCGGTTGCGTATGCGGCGCGCCCGCCAATTGCTTGCCGATACGCGGCGCAGCATTATCGACATCGGCCTGGAAGTCTGTTATTCCAGCCCCGGTCATTTCTCGCAGGTGTTTCGGCGTGAGGTCGGGGTATCGCCAAACCACTACCGGCAATAGCGCGTCGCGCGGCGGGCCTTAGCCTATCTGTACGCTGATGCCGCCATCGGCCATGACCACCGAACCCACCATAAAACTGGCGCGATCGGAGGCCAGGAATGCGGCAATCTCCGCAATCTCCTGGGGGTGCGCCGCACGGCCTATGGGGGCATTGCGCCCGTGTTCGGCGAGAAATTCCCGACCATCCTCGCTAAAGTGATTAAGAATGTTGGTCACCACGTCGCCGACGCCGATAGCATTCACCCGGATGCCGTATTCAATCGCTTCCAGCGCCTGGGTGCGGGTCAACTGCACCAGCGCGCCTTTGGAGGAGGTATACGCGGCGATGCCGGGAAAGGTGAAGTAGGCGGCATAAGAGGCGATATTCACAATCGCGCCGTTGCGCTGTTGTATCATGACTTTCATTGCTTCGCGAGAATACAGAAATGCACCGGTGACGTTGGTCTCCATCTGCCATTGCCACTCCTCACGAGTCAATTCAATCAGGGGCTTATAAAGAATACGGCCGGCGCAGTTGACCAGGATGTCCAAGCGGCCAAACGTGCCTTGTGCCAGTGCTACCGCCCGCTCCGCAGCCCCATCGGCGGTAATGTCGGCCACCAGCGGGATAAGGCCTTCGGCTGCAAGTTGGTTAACCTCCGGCTGAATATCTTCGGCGATGACCCGGGCGCCGCGCTGATGCATCAACTCAGCGATGCTGCGGCCGATACCGCTGGCGGCGCCGGTGACCAGCACCACTTTGCCGGCGACTTCATTGGGGGTAGAAAGAAACGTAGACATGATAATTTCTCCAGCAAAAGAATCGTCATAGGGCGGCGCGATGCGTCACCTGCTGGCAATTGTCGCGCGCGGCCCCGCGGTCGTCTTTTGCGGCATTGCCGGCACTGTCGCGGTTTTGCTATGGTGTGTTTATCCGTTGACGACAACGGTCAGCGCAGGGTACCGATAGGGAAAAACGCCGCCCGCCGCTGCCACTGCTATTGCTTGAGAGATCTGCCATGAGCCTGCGTTGCGCCATTCTGGATGATTATCAGCACGTCGCCTTAACCCTCGCCGATTGGACCTTTACCGACGCCAGCATCGATGTTTTCAGCCTGACGACCCATTATGAGGATGAAGCCGCGCTGGCGGCGCAGCTTGCCGATTGCGCGATTATCGTGGTGATGCGCGAGCGCACGCCATTGACCGCCTCGCTAATGGATCGGCTGCCGGCGCTGCGGTTGGTCGTGACGTTCGGTATGCGTAACGCGGCCATCGACCTTGACGCCGCGCGCGCGTGATATCACCGTTTGTGGTACCGCCAGCGACTCGGTCCCCCCGATGGAGTTGACCTGGGCGCTGATATTGGGCCTGGCGCGCCATATCGTGCCGGAGAATCAGGCGCTGCGGCAAAACGGTCCCTGGCAGCATAGCTTGGGACTGACGCTTAAGGGAAAACGCTTGGGCTTGTTGGGCCTTGGCAAAATCGGCGGCGCCATGGCCCGGGTGGCGCAGGCGTTCGGCATGGAGGTCATAGCTTGGAGCCAGCATCTTGGCGCGGAATCGGCCGCGGCCGCAGGCGTTACGCTGGCGGCATCGAAAGGGGCGTTGCTGGCCGCCAGCGATATCGTGTCGATTCATTTGGTGTTAAGCGAGCGTACCCGCGGCCTTATCGGCGCGGCGGAGCTGGCGCAGATGAAGCCAGACGCGTTACTTATTAATACCTCAAGGGCGGCCATTGTCGAGCGTGATGCGCTGATAACGGCGCTGGAGCAAGGGCGAATTGCCGGCGCCGGGCTGGATGTATTTGATGTCGAACCCCTGCCGGCGCAGGACCGTTTACGCCAGTTGTCCAACGTGCTGGCGACCCCACATCTCGGCTACGTGTCCGACAGTAATTACCGCCTCTATTTTCGCGAAGCGGTGGAGGATATCCAGGCATGGCTGAATGGCACGCCGGTGCGTCAGCTGACCTGAGCGCCGCCCACGCCCGTTGCCCGCCGGCATCCGCAATCAAATCCTGCCGGATTTCGATCTCCACATACGGCAGGCAATGACCATAGGCATAAACCGGCACCGCGTAATCGGTATCATCCAAGGCGTAAGGTTGATTCTCACCGACCACCAGATCCACCGCCCGCTGTAACAACCGCAGCACTTCCCGGGCGAACGCCGGCTGGCGGTCAAACAGCACCCCTATCTGCCAGGGCCGGGAAAGACCCATGAACGCGGGCGTAAAGCTATGCATAGCGATGAGGCAGGTCGGCTTAGCGCACACGAGGCGGCGGTGCAGCAAATCATCGATGGCCTGATGATAAGGATCGAAAATCGCCGCTCGCCGCGCCGCCCGGTCGGCGGGACTCAGCGCCAGATTGCCCGGAATGGGGGTTCGCTCCGAGACGGTCGGGATAGCGCTGGGGGTGTCCGGTTGTCGGTTGCAGTCGATAACCAGCCGTGAATAGCGCTGATAGACCAAGCGTGGCCTTCAGCCGCGCGCTCAACCCTTGCGCAACGCCGAGCGCGCCGATATCCCAGCCGATATGGCGCGCGACTTCCCGCCGCGGCAATCCCAGCGAATCGAGCAGGCGCGGAATGCGCTTGCCAGCGTGATCACAGAGAATAACAAACGGCGAAGCGGCGCCGGGCCGCGCAATGCCGACGGACTCGGGTTCGTCGGGGGCCAACAGCGGCGGAGAAAGGGCGGCATTCATCACGTCAGCGGTGTCTCCTGGGCACATTTTTGCGCCATAAATGAAAAGGGCCGTTACGCCGGCGGATCGAGCTGCTCCCACCGCGCCATACGCTCCAGCGCCTGGTCCCCCAAGCGCGCCAGCGTTTCCGTCAGCACAAAAGCTGTGGCGGGGGTATCAAATGGCCAACAAGACTCTACCTGCACCGGCAGTACGACCTGGGCATGGGCGGCAAGAGGAGACAAATGTGAGTCGGTCACCAGAATCAGAGCCGCACCGCGCTCGGTGACCTGCTGCGCCAGTGTCGCCATAGTGCGCTGGTAACGGCGAAAATCGAATAAAACAAAGATGTCCTGTCAGCCGGCATCGACGATAGGCAGGATCCGTTGATGCGGCACTTCCGGCAGCAGCATGACCTGCGGTCGCAGTTGCCGCAAGTGACGTTCCAGATAGATAGCCAGCGACTGACTAAATCGCCCGCCGCCCAGCGTTACCCTTTTACCGCCCTGGCTTAGTAGTTCAATCGCCTGCTGCATGTCGAAAGCCGGTATGTGACGCAGCGACTGGCTGATGGCGTGGCAGGTGGCCTGCAGCGAGGTTTCCATCAGCTCGGCGTGGCCGCCGGCGGTTTGCCGACGGTCCAGTAATTGCAGCGGTCCATTCGACCGCCAGGAAAGTTCGGCGCGCAGCGCCTGCTGCAGTTCTACTAAGCCTCGAAATCCCAGTCGGAGCGCGAATCGTACCACCGACAGCGCGCTGACCTGGGCCTGCTATGCCAGGCTTTGCACCGAATCCAATCCTGCGCTGGGGTAATCCGCCAGCAGCGCACGCGCCACTTTTCTCTCGGTTGGGCTGAGCTGGGCCAGTCCGGTTCGCAGGCGCTGAATCAACTGTGGCGCTTCAGGCGCGTCGTCCGTCGAGGGGAGGGTTGGGGGTTCCGTCATCTGCCCCGCTCTTTTACATAATAAATAGGTTATTGACCGCCAATGGTATCATATTCATTACAGATACAGGTTCAGCGGTGATTTTATTATATAGATATAAAATAGACGCAAGCAGTTTACAGGTGTCCGACGCGTTAATGTGTCGGCGCAACAGTATCAACACCCGGGAAAGCACGCCGCACATTCTAACGACAGCGGCGTATAAGATGTGGCGAGAAAGCAGGGCATTAGCGCTGGATGAACCGGCGCGCTCATTAACCCCGCCACGGCGCGCGGTTTGGCTTAACCAGGCATGGCCACTGATGTTCTCGCTCAGCACACGCGCGTTACCCTTACGGCTTAGGGTGCTCCACGCCGGACGGCCACCGCCACCATGTCGGTTCCGGACTGGCGTGGGGGCGACGCCGCAACGCGGACCACCTTGCAAAATTTTGGCCGTTGAGTATCCCTCTGGTTGTTTCTTTGCCCCTGACTGTACGGGGCGCATTTTTAATCGGCTACGCCTGACAAATGGCTTTTTCGCTAAAGCATTAATACATTTGCGCAAAAAAGCGACGCTTCCCCACGCTTGGAAAAGCGTATGCCGTACAACCTACCTAGCAAGTTGCTGCGAGTCATAAAGGCGCCACGCGTATCCGCTTCAGTCTCCAAGTGGCGTCGGCCGCCTGATTAATCAGCTATCGGAAGGTGCATGGCCAACATTAGCAGACGTAAAGTATACGCGTCGCAAAATTTTTAATAGCGTTTACAGGAAATATCTTATTGAGTAAGCCATCATGAAAAACCTAGTGATCGATCTTTTAATTAAAATGGCCAAGGCGGACGTTCAAACCAAAGAACTGACTGCGCAGGTGGAAGCGATATTGTCGGCGCCGGTGGCCTCGGCGGAGATCCTCTCAAGCGCCGCCGATTTATTGTTGGCCCATTTCGACCGGTTAATTTCAGTTTCGCATTTTGTGGAGGAAAACGCTGACAACAATCTAGCACACCATTAGTCGCGCCTTCCACCCCGCGCCGCCGGGGGGAGGGCCCGCATTGGGGCAGGGCCGCGCCACGAAGAGCACGCCCCGCGCGATGGTGAGCTGTAATGGTAATCTATAATGCTACTACCGCGGGAACCCTCATCCCAAATCATGCATGACCAGCTTGGCGATTTCAAAATAGATAATCAGCCCGGTGCCGTCGATAAAGGTGGCGATGAACGGTGCTGATACTACCGCCGGATCGATATGCAAGCGCTTAAGCAGCAGCGGGATCACCGACGAGACGATCGCCGTCCAGATCGTAATGGCAATCAGCGTCAGGCAGACCACCAGCGTCACCTGCGGGCCGACATTCAGGATCCAGGCGCGTATCCACGCCACCAATCCGATAGATATCGCCACCAAAAACGACGTGGGAATCTCTTTGCGCAACACGGCGGGCAGATTGGGCAGGCTGACTTCGCCCAGCGCCATGGCGCGCACAAGAGTGGAAGTGATCTGCGTACCGCTATTGCCGCCGGTGCCGATAAGTAACGGAATAAAGAACGCCAGCACAATAGCCGCTTCCAATTCATCGGAAAAGGCTTTGAGTACCGTGCCGGTGTACGCTTCCGCCACGAACAGCAGCATCAGCCAACTGATACGTTTTCGCCACAGCCGCCAGGGTGAAGAGCTGAGATAGGGCTCGTCCAGCGGCAGGCTGGCACCCTGGCGTTGGGCGTCTTCAGTATATTCATCGCGCAGCAGCGCGGCGATTTCCCGCTCGCCAAGTTCGCCGATAAGCTTGGCATGGCGCACCACCGGCACCGGGCCGTTAAAATGATTACCCAGCATTTCGGCGACCTGCTCGCGGTCCTGCTCAGGCGCGACAGCCACAAAATCTCGCGTCATCAAACTGGCGATCGGCACATCGGAATTGTCTTCGGTAAATAGACGCTTGACCGAAAGAAGTCCTTCCAGATAATTATCTTTATCGACAATGTAAATTTGCGGCGGAATAGCATTGTCGGTGAGATAATCCAATAAATATTGCCGTGCATCACCTGCGGACAAGGTGCCCGAAATAGCAATGTACTGGTTACTCATATAATAAGCGACCGCGTGATCCATAATTTTTTCCCCTACGACAGTGACCGTCGAGGGTTGAGATGAGTAATGCATGATGGGTTCCCCAAAGCTGTTTTCGACATCAACAGTTCTCAAAAGGGGCATAAACCTGAGAAGAGAGCGCAGCCAGCCTATCTCCACGTCACGGTTTTGGCACTATACAACGTATCTGTATAACAGAAGTTACTTTGGGCTAAACCTTAATCCGATAAAGCCTGTCCTAACCTTGGGCGTCTCTCGACGTCGTCAGATCAGTAACCTGTATTTGTATAGGAGCCTCGCCAAACGAGATACTGAAAATTAAAATCGGGCAAATTATATAGTTCCAAACAATGGCCGGCAAAGTGAATACGCTTTCCGTTTATCAGCCGTTGATTATCATCCGCGGGAAAAGAAACAACGACCGGATAAGACGATGGTAAATAAGGTCATGAACCGCAGGTTTCGGCTGAAGAAGGATAACCCCGCGGGACCCTTGGTCGCCGGGCGTTCTCCTCGATTATGCCAGCTTTATCACCACCATACCGATGAGCAATAACACTAAACCTGCCCAGCCGCTGCGGCTTAAACGCTGATTGAACATTATCCAACCGGCGGCGATAGTCGCGGCGATTCCAAAGCCGCCCCATAAGGCGTAGGCTACCGAAAGGTCTATGCCTTTGACGGCTTGGGAGAGAGCGCTGAAGGCGCCGAGCACCGCCAGCAGCGATAACATGCCCAGCCACAGTTTACGGAAACCGTCCGACATCTTGAGCAGAATGTTGGCAAAAATTTCCAGTACCACCACCAGAGCCAGAAAGCCGGAGTGATAAAGATCAAACTGTTGCATGATGGCGCTCCTTCTGCCGCGCGCTCAGACCGCTATCGCCGCGGCTGGCGTTGTCGCCGTGTGCTTTACGGGTACCGGATTTCAACATCACGATACCGACCACTAAAATTGCCAGTCCCGTCAGCTTGGTCAGCGAGAAGGGCTCATCGAACCACATCACGCTGAACAACGTAATAAACAGAATGCCAATGCCTTCCCACAGCGCATAGGCGACCCCCAGCGCTACCCGTTTGATCGCCAGCGATAGCAGAATGTAGGAGGCGGTGATCATAATGTACATCACAATATGGCCGGTCATTTCGCCATTCACGGTGGCATATTTCATCGACAGCGTGCCGATAACTTCGGCCGTAATGGCGAGTGCTAAAAAGATCCAGTAAATCATGGTAATTCTCCCGACAACACGCGTGTCGGGGCATTTATGCCGGGGGGTGTGCGGCCTGGGGCCGGTCACAGATTGCTGCCGCCGGGGAGTAAGTTGCCCCAAACGTATCATTAACGCGGATCCTGGCAACGGCTGGCTCAGGCCAAGGACCGGTATTGGAAGAAAATACGCTACAGCTCGCCGCACCAATGCTGCTCACTGGCAGCGGTAGCCAAAATGAAATACCGGTAAGAAGAACAATTGAGGGTAATACTTTTAGTAAACATCATGGTTATTTTCAGTTATTAGCTGAAGTCCTTGTAATATTCCGAAAATCCTCGTAAAAATAAAATTATTATCTGCTACTATTTCTACCATAAGGGCGGAAAAAAGGCAAAGCGGGAAATTTCAGGATTTGTAAAGCATCGGCTGAAAGGAAGCGCCGCCCCTGTTGCGGCGCGGCACGCGGTGGGGGAGTCGGCCGCGGAAAAAAGTGCTGAACTGAGGCTTATGGCTGCTCGGGCAGGAGCGTTTCGACAATGGCATGCCACAGCGCGCTCCCCGGCTCGATAAGGGCGTCGTTAAAATCATAGCTGGCGCTGTGCAGGGGACGGGAGGGCGTTTCGCCGTCGGCTCCCAGCCAGAAGTAGGCGTCCGGACATGCCTCGAGCATAAAAGCAAAGTCTTCCGATGCCATCGGCGGCGTGATTGTGGGTGACCGGATAACCGACGCTAAACGTAACCTCGCCGCTGACGCCAAAGGACGGCGGCAGAGCGGCCACCAGGTCGCTAATCAGCGTTTTCACCCGGTCACGCACCGGCGTTTGCAGGCAGCGGAAGATGCCGCACAATACCGCATCGTCGGGGATCACATTCAGCGCAACGCCGCCGTTAATCTGGGTGACGCTCAGTACCGTCGAATCGGTTGGCGAGATGTGACGGGCGGTGATAGTTTGCAACGCCAGCAGTAGATGAGCGGCGGCAATAAGGGGATCGTCCCCCGTTTCGGGCATAGCGGCGTGGAAACTCCTGCCGGTCAGGGTAATCTCGAACGTATCCAGCGACGCCATCATGGCGCCGGGATTAATGCCGACATGGCCCGCCGGCAGGCCAGGCCAGGCCAG
>NZ_JBLKSS010000122.1:9463-42360 GCF_047607725.1 Sodalis sp. (in: enterobacteria)
CAGGCCAGGCCAGGCCAGTTATGCAACCCATATATTCCCTGCATAGGAAACCGGCGGAACAGCCCATCATCAATCATGGCGCTGGCACCGGCCAGATTCTCCTCCGCCGGCTGGAAAATAAAATAGAGGGTGCCGTTGAACCGGCGAGTGCGGCAAAGCGAGCGAGCGGCGCTTCGCTACTTCTCCCGATTTGATTTTACGGCAAGCGACGGCGGCTGCGGCAAAAATTTTATCGGTAATGATTGCTGCCTCCGCGCGTACCCGTTGAGCATAGCAGGGATAAGGCGGGAGATGATCCCGGAGGGAGACCCCCGCTGCGTCGGGGACGATAAAGTACCGACGCGAAGGGAGGGCTGCCATCCCTCCCCGGGGTAATCTCCACCCGTGCCACGATCCTAACGTATAAATAAGATAGTGTGTCCTGGCCAATTTCCGGTTTATTAAATTTTTTCATCATCAGCACAGAGGCCATCTAATTCTCTCCAAATCAAGAGTGGCGCCTGATTTATTCAAGAGCTTATACTTGCCGTTATGCATGCGGACGTCGATGGCAATCGTAGCTAACGCAGCGTCAGCGGGTATCGGAATGGACCATCGATTCGGCTGGTGCCATTAAAAGTGATAAGGTTTTAATTTGTCCAGCTTGGATAATTAATTGATATTACATAGAATAATATATTTATCATTTCTCATCTTTTGTTGTGATATATTTTTTGTTGTCGGTTTATACATCAAATAAATATAAAAAACGACTAAGTTAATATAATGAGATTTGCGGTTGACCAAAAAAATACTAAGATGTGAAGCGCGAATAAACATTATCCTGACTGTTAGGGGACGCTATTCTTGATAATCAGGCGAGATTAGTACTTATCGCTGATCCATTAACGTGAGTCGTTAAAGTAAGCGTTACGAAGCCGTCCTCTGCCGGAAGCGCTTGCCGCCTCAGCGGCGATAAGTGCGGCTGTCGACGTCGTCGCCCCTATCCGCGCCGAGGGACATTTTATCCACGCCGGGCGCCACGGCGGGCGATGCCGCTGGCAATCGCGCCAGCTGCGGCCAAAGCGCCATGATTAATGCAACAAGCATGCACAATTGCCGGTGGCTGACGCCGTCGCGCGCCTGCACCGCCATCCCTTGCAACGGGCAAGCCAGATATTTGGCCAACCGATCGGTATCGGTACTCGGGGGCAATTCACCTGACATTTGCCGCTCGCGATAAAAATCACGCAGCAGTTGTTCGGGCTGCATATTGTGGCTACGCAGCAGGGCGGCAATAGGCTGGGAATCGGCCGATAGGGCGGAAGAGGTGCAAATCAGGAAGCATCCTGGCGGTAAGCCTTCGCCGGTAAATTGGGCGACGCAAGCCGTAAGAAAGTCCTCGGTAGCGCCGGCGACGCGGCGGTGGGGGTTATCCAGACAGGGCTTCATTTTCCGAACAAAGCGCTGGAGATAACGTTCCATCCGTTCCATCGCCGCGCGAAAAAGCCCCTCCTTATTACCGAAAGCATGATATAGGGTCGGCGCTTTAGCACCGGTGGCGGCCACCAGATCATGCATCGATGTCGCCTCGAAGCCGTGCTGCCAGAATAAACGCAGGGCCACGTCCAGTGTGGCATCGGCATCAAAATGTTTCGGCCTGCCGCGTCCGCGAAGGGCGGTAACGGCCGTTTTGCTGCTCATGGTCTCCTCTCTGGGTTCATGACATTCATTAATATAATTAGTGATCATTACAAAAATTACAACCCCCTTTACGCCACAATGTTAACCCGATCGCTTCTCATAGCGGCCTTACAATGAATAAAAATTAATAATCATTAATAAAATACTTGATCGACGCACTCAACAAGGCTAGTTTTTAGTTATCGAACGTTAACTAAAACGCGTATACCACCCCTTTCAGTTACCAGAGAAGAGAGAATTTTATGAAAAACGTAACTTATGCCATTGCCGCTTTAATGCTCAGTACCTTGTCTTTTGCCGGCTTTGCCGCTCAATTAGTTCAGCAAGCTCCGGCCGACCAGCAGAAAGTGGGTGTGGTTTCGGCGACGGTAAATAACAGTAACCTGTCGTAGCTGCAGGCAGAATTGGCCGCGCAGGCCGATGCCAACGGCGCCAAATCTTACAAAATTACCTCCGCCTCCGGCGAGAATAATTTGCACGGCACCGCCGTTATTTATCAGTAACGAAATCGTCGGCCGGCGATTTCCCGCCGCCTAACGCCTGTATTCATTACCGACCCCGGCGGCAATCCTTGCCCCGGGGCCGTTTTGTTTTACGCCGTCGGCAGCCGTTTAACTATCGGCGCCGATTATCGCCGTCAGAACGACGGCGGACATTATCTGCGCACGCTGTTCAGCGCCAGCGGCGCCTATTATGGCAACGCGCTTGGACCTGATTATAACACGGCCCACGCCAGCCATTTTCATTTGGGTATGCGCGGTTTTGGTCTGTGTCGCTGACCGCCGGGGGTAAGGGGTTAGCGAAGGCTCAGCGGGCGGCGGCGCCATTGGCCCACTGTATATCGGTTCCGGCGCGGGTGCGCCGGTGACAATCACAACGCGGGAAATTCCCGCAGGTTAGGAAGAAAAAACTATGGCCCGTCGAACGCCTATTGAGCGCTACCGTAACATCGGCATCAGTGCCCACATCGATGCCGGTAAAACCACTACAACCGAACGTATTCTGTTCTATACCGGCGTAAGCCATAAAATTGGCGAGGTACACGACGGCGCCGCCACGATGGACTGGATGGAGCAGGAGCAGGAACGGGGAATTACCATTACCTCCGCCGCCACTACCGCTTATTGGAAAGGGATGGCCGGCGATTTGCCGGCATACCATATCAATATTATTGATACCCCTGGGCATGTGGATTTTACCATCGAGGTGGAGCGCTCCAGGCGGGTATTGGATGGCGCGGTGATGGTCTATGACGCCGTGGGCGGCGTACAGCCGCAATCGGAAACCGTATAGCGTCAGGCCAATAAATATCATGTTCCGCGCATCGCCTTCATCAATAAAATGGACCGCACCGGCGCGGACTTTTTCCGCGTGCACGATCAAATCAGCGAACGGCTTAAGGGTGTCGTGGTGCCGGTATAAATTCCGGTCGGAGCGGAGGAGCATTTCCAGGGCGTGGTGGATTTGGTGAAAATGAAGATGATCGTCTGGGACGAAACCAGCCTGGGGGTCAAATTCACCTATGACGCCATCCCGGCCGATCTGTTGCCGCTGGCCGAGACTTGGCATAACCGCATGGTGGAAGTCGCCGCCGAGGCCAATGAGGCGTTGCTGGAAAAATACCTTAACGGCGAGCCCCTAAGCGAGCAGGAGCTGAAAGCGGCGCTGCGGCAGCGGACGATCGCCAATGAGATCGTGCCGATGCTGTGCGGCAGCGCGTTTAAAAACAAAGGTGTACAGGCATTGCTGGATGCGGTAGTGGATTATTTGCCGTCGCCGGTGGATGTGCGTGCGATAATGACGAGGCGGACCACGAAGCGGTGCGTCACGCCAGCGACAGTGAGCCGTTTTCCGCGCTGGCGTTCAAAATCATGACCGATCCCTTTGTCGGGCAATTGATTTTCTTTCGCGTCTATTCCGGTGTCGCCAGTACCGGCGATACGATTTACAACCCGGTGAAAGGCAAAAAAGAGCGCCTTGGGCGGTTGCTGCAAATGCATACCAACGAACGCAAGGATATTAAAGAGGTGCGCGCCGGCGACATTGTCGCCACCGTCGGGATGAAGGATGTGACCACCGGCGATACGCTAAGCGATCCGGCGCAAGCTATTATCCTGGAACGCATGGTGTTCCCCGAGCCGGTCATTTCGCAGGCCATCGAGCCGAAAACGAAAGGCGACCAGGAAAAAAATGGGTATCGCCCTTAGTCGTCTGATGCAGGAGGATCCGTCGTTCCGCGTGCGTACCGATGAGGAATCCGGGCAAACGATTATTTCGGGCATGGGCGAGCTGCATTTGGAAATACTGATGGATCGCCTGCGTCGTGAATTTAATGTGGAGGTCGCGGTTGGGAAACCTCAGGTGGCTTACCGGGAAACCATTACCCAAAGCGTCGAGTCGGTGGAAGGCAAATTTGTCAAACAATCCGGCGGCCGGGGACAATATGGGCATGTGGTGTTGAATTTGACGCCGCAGCCTGCCGGTCAGGGCTATGCCTTTATCGTAAGCGTACGCCCAGCGCTGTCTGTTAATTCCCCATCAAGTTATTGAAGATGATGTCCATTRTTTTTTTAATKAGATTATATTTTTGTATCCCTACTTACACGTCATAATTTTCTGTTTCATAAGTGATTTTACGCTTTTTTCGTCAAAAATACACTGTTAAAAATAACTATTTTTCATTATAAATCAATATCTTGCATTGTTTTTTTTTGCGTTTTAACGCATAAAAGGCGGCAAAAAATGCTACAAAATTCGCCTTTCGGTAAGGGCCGCCGAAGCCCGGCGTAAGCCGGTAACGGTTCTCATAGAGACGCACCACCCCTCCCCCACTGCCAAGCCCTACGGCCTTTCAGCGAATATGATGTGTCAAAACCCCTGTAACCCCGGTGAGCGGTCAGAATGGCGCGTAGCGACGTTCTGAGCGTGATTTCCGGGGCGTTAGCGGATACGCAGCAGACGCTTACGGGGGTGATACCACTTTAGTTACAACAACAAATTATGCCAGTGGATAAAAAAGCTTAATGCGGTTTTAAGGGGCGAAGCTGATGCTTTCGCTGTAGCTGACGTTTTCTATCTGAGCGGCGCGGCGGAAGCCGCTGCAAGCGAAAGCATTTCTATTTACTCCCTTTTTGAAGGGCTTGTTTTGTTCAGAAATAACGTTCGGAGTTAATGTTGAATCGCTCGTCAAAGACGAAGTTAATGATTATATGCCGTAAACATGAGCGACAACGCGATTCGCGTTTGGTTAAAATGTGTTCATATTCGCTGTTTTTCTCGTGATACTTTCGGTAGCTCGGCTATTTTAACGAGACCATTGCGATAATTTTGCGTTTAATGCCAACAGGAACGCCGCGACGCGCGCGGTGAGGGAGTGAGGGAAGAAAGTCAAGCTACGCGCTATATCGGCACGCCGGCACGCTCCAGCAGCGCTTTGTAGTAGGCTTCCCGATCACGTTGTTGCAGGCCGGGGATCTCCTGCTTGAGACTGTTTTCCAACTGCATGACGCGAATGGGCGACACTGCGCTGCTAGTAGACCATTTGACGAAGGCCTGATAGTAAGGATTTTGGCGCTGTTGCTTTGCTTTGGCGATGTGTCGGATTTTTCGCTGTGCTTCGTCGAGCACCCAATCAATCCGACTACTGTTACCTTCCTGCTCGTTGAGCGCGGTTTCTATTTTACTCACTTTGACCGCTTTCTCTTGCTGCAAGTCCGGGCTGACAACCCAACGTTTGATTTGCTTGAGGCGATTGCGCAGAGAATGCCGGTCTTTTAAATCAATACCGATGCGCTCCACGCGCAGCAAGTGACGCTCATACTTTTGGCGCAGGCTTTCCGTCAGCCCCTTCCTGATAGCCCAGGAACGAAACTGCCCTAGCCACTGGCGAATTTCCTCGACCTGTATACCCCGGCTGGTAAAGAACTTTTCGGTGAGCCAGATACGCAGCGGTTTGTTCTGCCCGGAGTCGGTGTCTTTTCCACGTAAAATGACGACATAGGAAAGCTGCTCCATGACCGATAGAGCGTGAAGGGGGGAATCGTAAGCTTTGCGTCCATTCTCATACCGGTGGAGCATCCCCATTGAGGCGGCCACCTGTTCAAACGGCTGCATGATTTCAAACGGGTAATCACTGTCCGGGTTGTAATCACAGTTCGCCGACAAGACCAGTGAAAGGACATTCAGAGCTTCACAGCTTTCTGAACGGGCAGAAACCCGCATGGATTTAGGAGAAAATTCGGGATCATTCCGTTTGGTATAGGGGGTATAACCTTCCCGTCTTAATGCAATAAGCTCTGCGTTTCGGTGCCAGTCATGGCGACTCATTCGAGCAACCACTTTCGCGGCCGTACCGCGCGGTACGGTGCAATTCATCGCGGGTGTATAGCGCCGATGGATTTTCGATTTTCCCTTGCGCAATGCATTGGATTCCCCTCGGCGGGAACGACTGGGAAAGTCAGGTTTCTCCTGAATAGCAGCTTGAGTGCTCATACTTTCCAACGCCTATATTGCGCAAGAAGAGTACGCGCTGAGACTTGCAATACATGAAACATACTGCTATATTCTCCTTGCCAGAGGATTGTCCGAATGGTGTTTTGTTAGGCAATAAATCTTCTGGCAGTTTACTGTGAACCCCTGTTATTCTGTGATCTTCTTGGTCGTTGAGCGCAGATTGCGGGGTTTTCCTATTTTAGACTTCATCTTGTCGAATCCGCCTTACTCCTAGCGCTCTTTTCGGCAGCGCCATACCAATGATGGGTTAGAATCTAGCACTCGGGTACTGTCTAGTCAAGAATATCCTGAAACTCATTTTTGTTCATTGAAATATTTATCTTGGAACTCCACCATAGCTTCATAAACTGCATCCTGCAGGGTTAGTCCTTGTTTTTTACACTGTATTTTAAACTTCTCGGCAAACACATACGGCACAAAGGTTCTAATCAATTTGTGCGATTTTTGTTTGTTTGCATCCGACCGGCGGTTAAGCTCAGTTTTTGTAAGTGGATTACCTTTCCGGTACTCTCTCTTGGTTTTTGTTTCTTGCTGATCAGACATTGTACGAGTCGCCATAAAAACAGATCGAATTCATCATGTTAGACATCCTACGGAAGAATTTATGCACCGTAAACATCTTCCGCTTCTCTCACCACAGTCTCTGGCTGAAGAGTACCGCAGCGAGGAAAGAGCAGCCATATCCATGAGGCGGAATATCGTTCGATGCTCCAAAAAATCTCGGCCACTGTGAACGTTGGCTTAATCCTGTTTAAGGCCATCAAGTTCAACTTCAGACAGTCCGGTAGACATTTTGACAATAGCCCGATCAACTCCATTGGCTAGTAGCTGGCGAGCAATACTACGGGCTGATTCTTCACGCCCTTTTTGTTCACCAATCTGGATGCCTTCCATCCTTCCTTTCTGAATGCCTTTCGCTTCAAGCTGTTCTGCAATAGTCATAATATCCTCCCGGTAGCGCGGTGTCTGCTCGGCCAGAGCCAGAATAAACTTTTCCCCCTCAGCGGCATTGCCGGCCTCTGCCAGATAGGTGAGCAAAGCCCGAAACAGATCCTGTGGATACGTCCATTGTTCAAGCAACCCGGCAAGCTCCTTTACCAACTCTAGCATATCACGAGTGCGAATATGCTTCTGCACTAACTCCATCAATGCAACTCGTTGATGCGTTAAAATTTCCTCATCTGACATGACCGTGACGTCAATGAGCGGGAATGCTTGCATGTATACAGACTTTGCCATTTCCAGATCAGCAAAGCAATCCAGCCAATGGGTGCTATAGGGATAGGGCGAAGTGTTACCGTGGTAAAATAATAATGGTATTACTACTGGCAAACTCTCGTTACCCTTTTCAAGATACCGGTGCATCACAGCCACGCTGTATCGAAAAAGCCGAAACGCCATTAATTTTTCAGGGCGACTTTGGTGCTCTAGTAAGCAATAGATATATGCATCTCCTATCGTTGACTCTAGGGAGTAAAGCATATCAGAGCACTGGCTACGTAAATCCCCTTCAATAAATGATCCAGATTCCATTAATAATGTATTAAAATTAAGATTCTTTTTTATTTTTTCTGGTAAATGTATCTGCAAAAAGTCCTGAGCAATTTTAGAATTGCTAAGAAATTTCTTAAAAAAAGCATCATGATAAGATAGCTGTTTACCCAAATTTACCCCCTTACGCATACAATTATTACTCAATAGTTTACAAATCAATATAAAATGATGTGTATTAATACTTACTATTTTTTTACAGGGGGTCTCCCAGCCTTTGGACTGAACTTTCTAACATCAGAAACCAATTCCAACCGACTAGTAGAAGGCATATCTTCTAAAGCTTTAAGTGCAGCACGGACTATATCTGCTCTTGATGCACCACTCTCTGCCTGAAAAATCTCACATTTTTCCAAGTCTTCATCTGTAAGTGTAATATTAACTCGATGAACCATTGTTGCCGAGACTGGTTTTCTACTCGCATTACTAACAAATTGTCGTAAAGAAGCAGATGGAATATTAACTAGTTTTTCAGGTAGCTTAGCCATTCTCACCTCAATAATGTGTAATATTACACATCATATTATTTTTAGTTCTTTTACTAGCAATTCAATCTCTGCACGAGCTTTGTTCCTAGACTTATCATTGTACTCATGAACTCCCATGCCTGTGTTATACGCTGTTTTATAAGCTTTACGATAAAAAATACGTTGGCGAGGTACAGGTAACCAGTCAGGATCATCATTGAGCATTGATCTTAGAAAACTAGCTTCCGTATCTCGGGGATCTGTTGGACAACGATTAAGTATCAACCATGCGCTAAGCTTGGTATTAAGTGTCTGAGCCTCTTTTACATCAGCAACTAATTGCGCTAAAGTATTTATTTCTATCTGTGCTGTAGGATCAATAAACGATAATAAAACATCTGCACAACTTAGCCCCTTTCTAAATTCTGGCGATTTCTTTCCTGGTGAATCTAGGAAAACATAATCATAGGTATTATTTAATTTTCTCGCTTTATCTGCAATGCTTGTATAGGATTCAAAATAATCTATAGTTGATAATCCCAAGTTAATTCTTTCTGTGGCCCAGTCCTTTATGCTTCGTTGATCATCACATTCAAGAATAGCACATTTCTTACCTCTCTTATTCATTAAGTAGATAAGAATCATAATTAACATTGTCGATTTACCAACACCGCCCTTATGACTACCAAACATAAGAATCATACACACCCCCAAATGATGTGTATCATTACACACAAATAATGCGCAAGCAAGGGTTTTTCCTTTATTGATGTGTAATATTACACATCAATAAATGTTATTTAGAGAATACCTGCGATTGACTTAGCTAGCTGATCTTCCAGTACCGGCTTCGCTTCATCAAACTTCAGATTGACCTTGTTAGCACTGGAAACAACGCGAGTCTGATATTTATGCTGGTCCCCCATCCCTATAGTCGTCTGCACCTTACTTCCAGATGTTCCCTGTTTTAGTGTTGCCTTGTTAAACGTCTGCACCTTGGTACGGTTTCTTGTACGTTCAGCAATCTGCACATCAGTAACCATTGTGTAATTAACATCTTCAACAAGGGCGTCTGCGACAGTCCCTGCCAGTCCTGCTGCTAATCCAGCTCCTAAGACTGCACCTGTGGAACTGCTATTATAGCCGGCTATCCCCGCTCCTAGCGCCATTCCTGTCAAGCCGCCATTGCCAAAACCGCCCTGCAAGAAGCCCTGAGCATCTCTCAAGTCCATTTTATCAGCCTTAAGTATATTCGCCTGGATCCAGTAATGAGCCATACTTGGCATATTGACCACTTCATACCCCTTGACACGTAAGGCATTAGAAATCTTACCTTGCAAAGCACTCATATCCTTGTCAGAAGTATTTTTTATTTGCAGAAATACAGTGCGCTCACTGGACGGTTCAAGGAAAATAGTTTCACTCATCTGGGTTTTCACTTCCAGATTGCGTTTTTTAATCGCGGTATTCATGGCACCACAACCAGATAAAATCATTACAGCACTAACAATAAAAATAGAAAAAATATTTCTTACCTTCATAAATTCCCCCTATTGTAACAAACCACTATTGACTTATCTTTTAAACTGGCCTTCATATGTTCACAGATGATTTCAATAAATCCAAATAATCATCAGCGCCATCGACATTAAACTCAATCCACATCGGTAAATGATCACTCATGCGATACGTTCTCCATTCGTTGAAGCTTTTTCCTGATTTTATTTTTCTCTCTTGATCATATTGCGTTTTATCTTCATGCCGATAAACATATTCATAAAAATCAAAAACTCCCGCATTCCCTGTGGATTTTAACCTGACTAGCTTTTTATAATATGCAATTTGATCATAATGTTTGTTTTTTTCTACATTACTCCCAGGAATATTTTGTAATTCATCAGGAACCAAAAAACCACTTTTAGTTATCGCTGCCATGGTGCTGTCTGCACGATTAAATATATTAAAGTCTCCCAGTATTATTAAGTTATCTGGCTCCGGTTTTCTTCCTATCTGATACTGCGGAGAACAAGAAAGCTTACTGGCATTTTTGGCTAATGTTTTAGTAAGTTCCGTAATTTCATTCAATCGACGTGGCTCTACTGCCATGTTCTTACCGTAATAAATATGAACAGTAACCAACGTTAGATATGCCCATCCAGCCCTGAATCCCGCAATATAAGGTGAGCGCACCATCTGCATAGGTTCAGACGTTGTATTTTTTTTCCTAGGTAGCGTCAATTCAGCCGCCAAACCAGCAAAATTCACTTTCCTTTTATCATAAAGATAGGCCATTCTCTCTGCATTTCCCGCGACACCAAGCGTTACATCAGTCACCAAAAAATCCCACCAACTCCCCAAAATCCTTCGTAAATTTTGTAATGGATAAAGACTACCACGGACTTCTTGAATCGCAATAAGATCAAAATAATTTAATATCTCAGCTATATAATAATAACACTCATCAGATCGATATCCATACTTCCCATCATCAAAGTTTCTAATATTCCACGTTGCTAACAATAACGTATTTGTCGCAGTACGTGCTGGTATTTGTGAAGACAAGCCATATCTAAGCCTTTGAAGACCATCAATAGTCCTGCTTCGCATACTTGCATCTCTAATTTTTCTAATTCCAGCATAATATGACACGAAAATATCATCCTTGATATTGCTTGTATTTCAACCAGATTATAAAAATAAATTACTTTACACGATAACTTATTACAGTAAATTAGACTCTATTCACTTTTGCTCAATAGATTACTCCTTTCACGTTTTTTTAGTGCATGATTCCGTTGCTCTTCGGTCACTTCACCGTTTGCCTGGCCACGTAAATCGAATCGGGCACCGCCTTCACATAACGCGTCCTGATAAGCCTTTGTACGACTGTAGACCATGATCCCGGTTCGTATCTGCTTTCTGCTAATATCGAATCCCTTGCTGCTCGCTTCATGAATCATGTCATAAAGTATTCCTATTTTAAGCGGTTTGGGTGATGCCTCGTTGAAAGCCTCCGGCCACAACGCCATCAACGTCGCTATCGACGCTTGTCCTCGCCGCTGGTTTTTAGCGCCTCTCTTCGCTGCCTGCTTCGCTTTTGTCTGCGATTTCGGAGGCGCTTTAGCAGTTTCTCCCTCCTTGGATGAGGTTTTTACCACCGTTTGTTCAGATTCAAGATCAGTTTTTTTTACACTACTGGGCGGCACCAACATTGTTGGTTTACATTTAATACTCAGCGTAGAGCGTTTTTGCTTTGTCACTTAACATCCTTTCAGGCCTCTGGCACACCCATCACTCGCATTCCGGGAAAAACGGAGGCGCACTGTTTAACGACGAACATGACTCAAAGAAATCCATCATCGTCATGACTGAAATCATCAGCACCCCATTCGTTATTGGATAACGTATCATTCTGATCAAGAAAATGCCGGTCAGACACATGATTAAATGTCTCCAGATTACCAGCATCAAAATTCTGGCTCAGCAACGGATCGCTCCCTCCAACCATCGACGCGGTGGGATCATCAATAATATTAACGCTCTCTTCAGGGACGGAGTGGTGAAACATATTGGTTAACATATTGCCCAACACGACCCCACCCGCGACACCCGCCGCCGTCTGCAATGCACCAGACATGAAACTGCCTCCACGTGGCGCGTTGGAAGAGGGCGCAGAGCCCGTGTAGCCCGGTGACGGCGTTGGTACTTGCGGTTGTGGCGACGGCTGGGAACGACCACCACCAAACAACCCACTGAGAAAACCACCGCTTGCCGATTGCTGAGTCTCCCTCAACCGGGCAACGTCGTTTTGCAGCTGCTGAACCTGCTGGTTGAGACGGTTCAATGCCGCCTCCTGAATCAGCATCGACTGCGCCATATAGTAAGGCGCAGCGGGCTGTTGCTGAATAAAGCCCTGAATCAGCCGCTCCGCTTCCGCATCTCGCGGCCCCGCACGCTGTTCCGCCTGTTTCAGCCGTTGAAACAATCCATCTATCAAACGTTGCTCTTCTGATTGCATATCTTTATGCTTCCGTTATTTTAAACGATTAATCCCATTTAATTTAAAAATAAAACGGGGTATTTATTCAATTTCTTTTCTTGCCTGGACACGATGCCAGAAAAAAATAGCAACGCATAAAACGGAAAATACCCCATTTTTGATTAATGACCGCTTCGCTTCAATCAGAAGGGTTTTTGCCTCCTCCCCGGAGACAAAAAACACATCCGCAACGGATGATAATGTGGCATAAAACGTGCACATAAACGCGATAAGTACGATGACATTCGCCACCGAGTAATAAAATTGCCGACAGTTAATACGCTTTAACATCATATCTCCTATAGACCCCACGTCAGCGCCGCCAGTACCACCAGATGCCCGAGGTACGCCAGTGGAATAAAGTGTCTCACCAACAGGCGCTGCTCCGCCTGTGCGCCATATCGCAACGGCATGACGGCGCAAAGGCAGGCTGTCGCCAGCAACGGCGCAGCGAACATCATGGCCCGGTCATATCCGTGATTCATCATGGCGCTCATCAGGCACCACAGTCCCAGCCCGGCAAGGCGACGCGTCGGAGTACGGCCAATATACGCCAGATACGCCCCACCCAGCATCACCAGACCACTAAAATCATAGCTGGTTAATGACACCATCGCCCATACAATGAGCAGCAGAACGATTTTGACATAATTAACCTCACGCCGCGCCTGCACCCACAGAAAAATCTGCCCCGCGACCGCAAAGGCAAACAGGATATTGGCCTGCAAGCAGGCCAGTAACCGGTCGTCAAAATGCAGCGCCAGCGTATAGCCCGGTTGAGCCAGTACCGCCCAACCCCATAGCCGGTTAACCTGCCCTTGCGTTATCGCCGTATGGCGGGCCAGATTACGGCACCACACCAGCCCGAACAGGGGAAAGGCCCCTCGCCCCAGCCATTGCAGCCCGCCGATGTCCAGCTCAAAAGCACGGTTAATATGGTCTGCCAGCATCATCAGCAGCGCCAGGACTTTCAGTATATCCGTCTGCCGCGCGGAAAAGCGCAGTGTCCCGGTCAGCAGGCTATCCAGTCGCTGGACGCCTGACGGTAAACCGTATGCCAATCGCCTTCTCCCACTCTCATGCCGGGACGAGGCGTTACTCTCCCAGCAGCTTTTCCCTGTCCCGCACCAGTTCGCGCTCAAATTGATGCAACCGTTCCCGTTGCAGGTTTTCATGCACAACCTGCCGCACCGCCGCATCATCCGGCTGTCGTACCGGTTGGGTGGCCACCTTTTGAATGGCCTGCACCTGTTCCGGCGTCGGGGTGTCGGGCGTTTTACCTGTCCGGCTCAGAATAGCATTGATCGATTCAGGTCGCAGGGCTGGGGAAGCCGTTTTCTGCCCGAAAGCTTTCGCCACTTTCTCAGCCTGCTTTTCAAGTGCACGGCGCATCTCTGCCAGTCCGTCCTGCGGCACAGGCGGTAAATCAGGCAATGGGGGCGATGTACCCGCCCCCGCAGGGATATCAGCCCAGAGTTTCCCGCCGGTCATCGCCCTCGGATTGTGTGGCACAGCCTGACCCGACAACCTCACCACCACACCACTGTGCGGATGGGCAGCGGCCAGACGAATACCTGCCGTCATGGAGGTCGCCATCCGGGTTTCCCCGTTCTGGCTGCGCTGCAACGCGGCAAAAACGGCGTCCTCGCTGCCTTCGCGTCTCGCCCGCCCACTGCCCCAGAGGTCAGTCGTGACGCCACCCCGCCCCAGCGGAGCCAGCCAGACCCCCGCACCTTTGCCATTGGCATCATAGACCGGTAACGCCACATAGAACTGGGGAGAGGTTTTTCCCCGCCGCACGAACTGCCCCAGGCTCTCACCGGTCAGACCTGAGGCCGCCAGCAGCGCGCGCCCCTGTGCCACACTTGCCAGCGGTTTTCCCTGCGCCAGTAGCGTTCGCGCCTGCTGGCGCTGCCGGTCATCGCTCTGCATCAGGATATCGTGCGCGGTGCCGCCGCTCTCAGTTTTATCCAATGCACTCAACCATGCTGCCCGGTTATCGGTATACACCTGCACATGCTGCTTGGCCCGCGACAACGCCACATACGCCGAAGCGGGATTGACCATCTGCCGGCGGCCGCCTTCCGTACCTTCCAGTGCGATAACAAAGGCTTCGCTCGCCCCCTGAGCGCCATGCGCGGTCACGGCATAGGCTAAATCTATATGCCCGTGCGCCTTCTCTTTGCCCGGCATCAGCGTCCGGGTTTGTCTGCCGTCACTGAGTACCAGCGTTTCCGCATTAACCGACTGCACCTGCCACACGCTATTGGCAACAAAGCCCTGCTCGCTGTCGCTTTTGCTAAAACGCATCCGGTCGCCCACGCTTACCGTAACAGTCCCCGTCTGGTAAAGCGTTATCCCTTCCCGGCTGGCCTCGCGGGGCGAAAGCGTCTGTGTCCGGCCCTGCGTATCGCGCAGCGTCACGGTATCACTTTTCGTATCGATATCGGCAATCTGCCAGTAGCGTTGACCTTTTAACGCCAGCGCTGTTCTGTGCGCTTCCCATGTCGCCAGCTTCCGTAGCGCCCCCTCGGGCAGGTTGGTATTCATCAGCACCGGCACCACCACTGCCTCGCCCTCCAGCTCGCCCCGTTGCGCGCGCGCATCATGGATAGCGGCGTTAATGGCCCGACGGTCATCATTCAAATGGGTAATAATTAACGTCGTGTCACGCGCCGAGGGTGTGCGGCCCAAATAGTCCTGTACTATCGCATCCCGTACACTTTCTGGTCTCCCCCTGTCGGGCGTTGAGGCTGCCTGAGGAGTAAGACAGGCATTTTCGCCCTTTTTCTGCGGAGCAATCTCCATCACCGACGATGTGTGTATCCATGCCCCCGGCGCTCTGGGAACGCTTTGCGGTGTCACCTGTGCCACGCACACCAGCGCCCCGGCGCTATCCCCCGCTATCATCCGGTAAATCGCCGGTTTCAGTGCCTGCGTCTGGCGCACTATCTCTTTCATCACCGCCATATCCGCCGCACTGCGGCCCTGTTGCAGCCGGAACGGTTGCCCGGCGGCCACCGGCTGAAGTTGTGCACTGTCACCGCTGACCACCGCCCGCCCCCGGCATGAAGCAATCAGCGCACAGGCTTTTGCCATCTCGGCATTACCAATCATCGATGCTTCATCCACGACAAACAGGGTATTGGCGTAATTAACCTGCTCGCCCCGGGCGGTTTTCTGACCCTCGTCATACAGAAACGAGGCCAGCGTCTGCGCATTGACCCCCGCCGCCTGCATCTCACCCACCGAGCGATGGGTGGGCGCAAGGCCGATAACCTGCGGTCGCTGGCGCTCAGGGAGCGTCGCCAGTGCATCCAGCACCGCCCGGAACTGCGTGGTTTTCCCTACCCCGGCATACCCCTGCACCAGGACAAAACGGTCAGGGGTTTCCAGTATAAGCCGCGTCGCCGCCTGCTGGCCGGCAGTCAGGCCACGTAGCGTTTCCGGGGGCACCGCCGTCATCAGCGGCGCAACGGCGTCCTTTCCTTCGGCCATGTGCCTGAGAATGCTCTTCTCGTTTTCAAAACTCGTCCGCGCAACCAGCAGGTGAGTCCCGAAGCCGGGCGCAACATCAATTGCAATCAGCTCGCCCCGCTTGACCTGAGACGCTATCGTCCGCTCAACGTCGTCCGCTGACGTCTTGCCAAACGTCACCGCTTCAGCAAGCAGCGCAGGGTAGGAAAACGCCAGCCCCTGCCGCTCCAGTGACGTCACCGCCAACGACAGCGCCTGCTCCGTGGGGGTATACAGCCCGGCTTTCTGGTGGGCGAGCGCCGCCGCCAGCGTCGTTTCTCCCGTCAGCGTCTGCAATTGTTCAATGCTACTCTGATAGTGCGGATTACGCGCCAGCTTTGCCAGCGTCTTCTCTTTCTCCACGGCGGAATACAGCACGACCTTTTCACCGCTGCGGGCCAGCTGGTTAAGCGTCGGCTGGTCGAGGTCTCGCTGCGTCACGGCGGCAAACACCCTTGCCGTCGCTGAGACGCTGGCCCCCAGCCCTTCCACGTAGCCCTGTCCCAGCTTGAGCGCCGAAAACACATCTCCGCCCGGCATAACCGTCAATGTGGATTTTTTCGCTACCCCAGACAGTTTGACCTCCCCCGATGGCAGCAGTCGCGCCCGCAGGTTATCCCCCGCCTGAAGTTTGCCTTCCGCTTCCCGAGCCAGCACGCGTATCCGTTCACCGTCACTCACCGGCAATACGCCCGGCTGATACAGTGACCAGCGGCTGTCAAGCTGGCTGATTTTTTCCAACCGCCGCTCGCCCTGCCGGTTCAGCAGCAGGGTATTGGTTTGGGGAGCGACCCGGTCAATCACAAAACGCGAGCGCGTTTTCGTTTCATCATCCCAGCGCTCCATCACCATCCCGGCCCGGTAGCTGTCACGGGCTGTGCGCTGCTTGCCCGACAGCCAGACGGGCGTCAACATCGTCATCGTTTGCTCTGCCCGCCCTAATTCCCCCTGTGTTTTCAGCGCCTCACGCACGCAGTTCACCAGCGCCTGCTGGTCACGCGGGCCACTGACCTGCGCCACGCAGTCCAGACCCTGCCCCAGCGTGCGGACATAATCACGCGCCAGACGCTCAAAGCGTCGGACCTTATCCGCGTCACTGTAGACCGCCACCCCTACCGTCTGCGTCGTCTGATAGCGGTAGACCGGCGCAGCCTCCCGCAACACCGAAAGCGCGTTGCCCGTTCCCTTGCGCTGCTGGTTATCCATCAGCACCAGTTGTACATTGTGCCGCATCGCTTCACCGGTCAGGGTCACCATCTCCTTGAGCGTGAATTTTTCCGCCTGATCAACAATCAACGTGCTGTTAGGCACAAACATCACCGGGTCAGTGAGTCGCTGCCGGGTCGCCATCGGCGTTGCGTCAAGAGCATCATACCGGGACAACGCCGCCGCACTGTGCCGGTCTGGCGTCATAATCTGCACCTCACGCCCCTGCGCACGGCTCAGACTGACCAGTTCGGCGACCCGCTCACACCGCACACTGGCACCGCCCAGACCGGACAGCACCGCGACCGGGGGGCCATCGGTCACCCACTGCCGCACGGCTGCCTGCGTCGCGTCCAGAGCGGGTAAACGCTCAGGACGCACCACCACGCCCTGCTGCCGTTGCTGCTGCACCAGTTCACGCAGAGTCAACTCATTCAGCAGATGAATATCAGACGTTAATGCGCCTTTTTCTCTGTCCAGAGGAATAATCCGCTGCTGTTCAATCGCTACGTCAATCCCCTTACGCACGGCATCAAAAACACCGGGTTCGGCGGGAAGCTGACTGACGGTCTGGCTCAACAGCTCGGCATAGCTAAACTGCGTCTGCCGGTCAGCCAAAAGGGATAGCGCCTGCCCGACAGCCGTCTGTACCTGCTCCGGGCTGATGCTCGCGGGGACGTCTGATAGCGGCGTACTCAGGGTATTCTCCGTTGCCTGCGCCCGGTAGGCGGCCATATCAAAACCGGTCGCCTTGAGCCTTTCCCGCCATGTATTAACCAGCTCGAGCGGATCATAACGCGCCTTGTTGCGCCGTGTGTCGAGCGTGGCAACATCGCGGGATTTCAGGGAAGCGCCTTCGCCCGCTGCCGCGTCAATGGCCTGACTGCGCTTTGAGAACGCCGCCGTAGGCACGTCCACCATTTCCCACAGGCCATGCTTGCCGACCACCTCAACCCGGTAGCCCATCGTTTCCACCTGCTGGCGCAGCGTATGGCGGTAGAGCTGCCCCAGCGCAATCTGGTTTGCCAGCACCATTTCGGAAAAGCCGGTCTTGCCCACCCGGTCACTGGCGAGTGCCTGCCAGCGATCGCCGTGGCGGGTCACATTTGCCACCACCGCATGGGTATGCAACTGCGGATCAAGCTCACGTGAGGTGTCGTGATTGAACAGGGCGGCCACAATATTACCGGTCAGTACCGTGGTGGACTGCCCCTCCTTCATGCTGCGCACGGCGGCCAGTCGCTCGACCTGCCCCAGCGCCACATTAACCGCCTGATGGTGAGCATCAATCAGACGTTTATCGCCGCCCAACATTGCCATGAGGGAAACACTTTTCGGTGCCGAGAAGGTTAAATCATAACCGGGCCTGTGCTGATTTTTACCGGCTTTGAGAAACGTCAGATCGCTACCGTCCGGCAACCGGCCTTCCAGTACCGCGGTAAAGGTTTTTGACTCAACCGGGCCACGCAGTCCCAGCATTTCCGCACCTTTGCCGTACCAGCGGTCGCCGACACTGCCCAGCACATAATAGTTATCCTGCTGGGTATAATAGCTGCTGGCCATGCCAGCAGAGCGCACCTGACTGAAGCTCATCATAAGCGGTGAATCTCCGGGATATCGTCTATCAACCTTTATTTAGTATTTTCAGCCGCTACAATCAGCGCTTGAGCTATTACCTTATTTTTGTGACCGGAAGGATGGGTTAATGTCTGGCAATAAGCCTAAAGGCTATATCAATGCCGTTACTGATAACCTTTTTCTTGTTCCTCCAACAAGGCGGCGCCTGAATTTACTACGATGGTCAACGCAATGCTTCAAATATCATATCCATCGCAAACCCCTTGTACTGAAGATATCTGATTTGTTTATTTTTTCTTTCGGATCAGCAGGTAAAGTATCACCAAACTTTCTGGCTCTGGCTTCTTTTGCCAATAGATACCAGTCAACATCGCTCTTTTCGATTTCCTGCTCTATGAGTTCTTGCGGAAACCCTTTTTGCCGAATCTCTTGTTTGATTCGCGTAGGACCATGCAATTTTTTGATATGCTTATCAAAAAGATAGGAGATCAAATGCGCATCATTGAGATAATGGTTCTCGGTCAGACGACGTAAAACATGCTCCACATCATCCATTTTTTCGGTGAGTCTGCCCAACTGCCGGTTCATATCACCAGATGAGTAATTCTTTTTTGCCAGCAAAGATACCGCATAGTCATATAATTCCTGTTCAGTCATGGATGATTCCTTTCGTAGAAAATACCGTCTTTCCCCACAGATAATCCCTGAATTTTCTCTACCATCGCCGACCAGAGTGCCGTTTTACGTTTGTGTTGCTCATAGAGAGCCCTGAAGTAGGCCACTGTTCCCGTGAGTTGTGGACTGTCTTCCAGACCTTCACTGTAATGAATGGCTTTTTTCATATCTGAGGCGGCATAGCTGTAATATTTACTTTTTGCCTGATGAATGGTGGATTCAACCAAAAGACGACGTAGTAACGTGGCAGCGAGGGCATAACCGTGTTGATACAATGTGCTGGATAATGTTCGGATAAATGAACTTGAGAGATAGGCAAGGGAACTGGCAAGCTCTTCTTTTGGCGTACCAGTAACGCAGCTGTCAACTAAATCAAATCTCGCCACATCTGAGGCGAAAGATATATAAGGCATCAACCCTTTTTCTTTTGCAATATTCAAAAACGTCTGAATATTATCGTCTTCTTTTCCACTGGCTGTTTTGTACAACCGATAAAAACGAGTATCACACCGCAAAGAAAAGGCGACAATTGATTTCTCCATAGCCTCATCACGTTGTCCATCTTCAATAAGAGCAGTAATCAATAATTTATCCCATGTGGTTTTATCTGAATATTGTTTTTCACCTTCCCGTTCCATATAAAACAATAGTTCAATGGCCTCACCCGGCCTCACTTCTTCTATGAGTAATTTTGCATAATCAAAATAGTGTTCAGAACGACAGAATTGACCTTTCTTTAAGGCTTCTGACAGAAAATGAGTATCCCTTACGAGCAAACTGATATCTAATGCTTCACGGTGACATTTTTTTTCATAATACATGTCCCGTATTGTACGTAAAACATCCGCACCCAAAACGGCCCGATACGTTTTGTAAATCGCACATCCAAAATAATTTTCATTGCTAACAAAGTCAAATATCTTTTGGGCAAGGAATACGGGATCACCATTTTTTTGCGCAACCACGGCTTTCATCCACGCGTCCAGCACAACGGAGTAGTAGTCCATCCAGCTTCCGCTGGATGTGTCCGAGTTCTCACTGAATCTCTCAAACTCAAGTATGATTTTTACACTCAGGCGTTCCACCTGCTCCGGGAGTGTACCTGCTACCCTCTCCAGTGGTTGAGCAATACTGCGTGTCAGATGGTCATAAAATGCATCCGCCTCGTAGTAATCATAAAAACGTTTGCTTTTAGACTGCCTGCCGTACTCTTTTTCAATACCTTTGAGTATATCTTCGTCGGATAACAAATAGCCATTCACCAGTGTCAACTTGGCTTCTTTATTATCCTTTATCAATTCTTGAATAATATTAACCAACGTTTCATGGCTCATGCTGTTTAATAATTCATTCTGTTTTTTACTCAATCCGGTTGCCATGTCCCCTCCATAAAACCTTTAAATAAAGATCGTAAACATTATTTCAATGGCACATCATTACTCCAAAGATGCAGGGATAGAAGTGCTTTAGCCTTACTGCCTGGTTCCTCTTCTGGATAGATGGCTGCATCTTGAAGTATTTTCAGTATAACTAAAAAAGTCATAAATCAAGACTCCTATCACTGCGTTCACGCTGCCCGTGATTAATATTGATGTCCTCCTGACGTTGACGGGTAGGAATTTTTTTCTGCCATGCCTCAAACGCCGCAGCATTGACGAGTTCCCCGTCCGCAGTCACACCATCGGGACACAGGGCAGTGTCTAGGGCTTCCGGCTGCGTAGTCGTGGGTAATGGCAACATATGCCCCCCTACAGCCTCGGCAGCCTGATCTCCACTGCGGTTTGCCGAATCCGTAACAGACCCGGAGACCGCAGCGGGTACAGTATCCTCAGATTCCGACAGCGGACCTTGATTAAAAAGCATGTGAATCTGCGCCCGCTCATGCTCTCGCTTTTCAATCGCCGCCATCAGGCGGGCATCCGCCTCATGATTAAACTTTCTCGCAATAAAGCTCGGTGCCACCTGAGCATGACTCTGGTATTTCATCGACATCTTGACCACCGGATAGGGACCGGGCAAGGTAACGAAACAGGTTAAATCCGGCAATGACTGAATATCGGAATAACTCACCAATTGCACTCGCTCCATATCCTTACCCACAGATACCCCATCTCTCACCGGATCGGCACCATAGGAAAACTGTTCACTGGCTTTCTGGATCTCGCGTTCGCCAATTTCACCCGCCGCAAATTCAGCCATTTCCTTTGTTGTTGCACGAAAAAAAGCACGGGTGTTCATCACATCAAACAGTGTCAACGCGCTTTTGGCACCGTAAATATCTTCAAGCTGGGCGTAAGACTGGAATCCCAGCACAAAACAACCACCAAATTTTCGCGCTTCCGGCAAAATTTCAACCAGATCGGGAAGCTTGTGCAGAGTTGGCAATTCATCAGCAAAGATCCACACCCGGCGCTGGCGATTTTCTCCCATTGCCAGCAAGCCACGGATCGCAATGGATAGCCACATGGATACCACAGGCTTGAGCGAGGCATGATTCGCCGCATCACTGGTAATAAATAGCCAGCCATTATCCCCCTCCTCACGCACCCCGCACATCCAGTCCCGAATGGTAAAAGATTCGCCGTTGTTCTCAATGCCCTGCATATAGCGCATAGCCTTGACATAATTAGTCAATACGCTACGAATAGAGATAGCAGTTTTTTCGATTTTTTCCTCAACCAGATTAGCCGAGGGCGAACCGCGTAAATATTCGCGCAGACGGGATAGTTGAATAGACAACAACGTATCAAGTAACTTGCCATAACTGCGATCATCATCCTTACGCATCCGGTACGCTGCTTCTGCAAAAATTGTACGCGCAGAGCCTTGCCAGAACGGATCTTCACTGTGTCCCATCGGGATCAGAGTATTAGCAACATTATCAAAATCAGGCAGGCTAAGACACTCAGCCCATAAATCCCATGCAGCACAACGAGCATCCAGAGGATTTAATATCTGGTCTTTTTTCGAATTAAAATAGTCCTTCACATAATCACATGAGCGATCATAGAGAATAACCATATCCCCACGTTTGCGAATATAATCGAGCAAAAAACGGATATACGTAGATTTCCCTGTCCCTACCGTTCCCACAAGACAAAAGTTCTGTATCTCACTGTTTTTTATAATAGGCAAACGTCCAATTTTAATATCAGAAGCTTTACCATCACGTCGCAACATTCTGGCAACCTCTGTAGGACGATGACTTAATGCTCGCCCCCCAGTCTGCTCATCTTCACTTTGTTTTTTTCCCTGATAGCCCAATATCCACCACGCCGAAAACAACGCGACCACACACACCACCGTCGCTACAATCGCCGACATAAAAAAGACATGGAGCACTTGCTCCCCGCAGTATGTGGTATAGGCATCTTTTAAAATTTGTGACGGCGTATAGAGAAGTTTCCTCCCGTAGTAATCGAGATGATAAACAGGTTCAGAACGAAACAGGCTATGCATGGGGATAAGTGTTTTACACCACCAATACACTATCCCATTGACAAAATTTTGCCACGTCAATTGCCACATCATGGCAAGGCCAGCCACAAAAAAGAACAACAAAAAAAGACAATAAAAAATAATATTGCTGATTTGTCCGAACATGCGCAAACGCATAAAGGCAATTTGGCCGCCTTGCGTCATATCCTTAGCATTAAAGCTCATGATAAATTCTCTTTTTTTATTTTTCCTTTAAATTGTTCTATGACTACAATGAAGGTCGATAATTGATAACGCCCTATGTCAATACTAAAAATCACAATAGAAACCACTATCGACAGCAAAAAAACTCCAGAGAAAATCATAACTGCATTTATTTTCTCTAAAAACATACACCAAAAACCAACAACAACCAAAATCAACGCATGCAAAACAATATAAAAAATTAATTTTCCCTTCAACACAGTAATGACTTTTTATTTCTTAAGAAAATCACTAGGCAAACATAAATACGCCGATCTTGCATTAGATGAACCAATAAAAACAATAAAAGAACAGCCAACAACAAACCACACATCACTATTAACAACAAATCTCATCGAGATAAAATACCAAGTTATGACCAGAGCCATATATACTAATCCAGGCCAGCAACATTTCCATAATGTTGGAATGGCCACATCATTGTTTGCCAATAATATCTTTAACTCTTCTGACTCCTTCAATATCAATTTGTGGGTTATCATAATAAATCCCCTATGGCAGATTACTCATGCTTTTTCTTCTCTTCATTATATCTTCTATTTTGCTCTTGTGATACTTTTTTATGCTGCGCGTCCATATTTTCTTTCTGACCTTCAACTATATTTCTTTGTGTGTTTATCGAATCACTATCATCATGAATTTTTTGACCGTTACTCGAAATAATATTATTAACACCGTCACCAACATTATTCTTTATGCCAGCATCACTAACATTTTTTGAAACCATATCTTTCTGAGAGGAGTATTCATTTTTTAAATCATATCCCCTAGATGATATCCCTTGAGAAAAAACAGGACCAGATAAATTTTCTTTACTATCTATATATTCAGCATCAATACGAGGCATTACCTGCTGCTTTACAAAATCTCTGGCTAATGACTCTCTCTGCGCTGCAACATCTGGCGAACCGGTATCAGTCAACAACGTTTCAGCATTATGTGGAGAATGCTGAGATACATAATTCGCAAACTGTTGCGTAAGATTTTCACTCATCTGCCCACTAAGGCTTTCTGTGCGAGAAGCCATTTCCGAATATTCATGGCTACGTGTCGAGCTATCCGTATATTGCTGATACTGACTTTTCGCTTCACTAAATGTTGCCGCCAGTTGATTAACATGAGAATCCGAATTATTATCAGTATGAGCACCAGATTCACTGGTACGGTAACTGGTCAAGACATCTAGTCCCTGTTTAAAATCAGACACCACCTGTGTAGATTTATCTGCTCGACTATCACTATGACTACTCGTTGAATCGCTGGCATTATGTGAATTAGTACTTCCAGTAGACCATTCCAGCCCAGCATGCGCTTCCCCCCCAGCACTAGCTCCAGTAAACCATTTACCCAACTTGGTTGGTAACATATCGCCACTATCCCATTTAGCATGCACAGATCCACCTCTGTTAAAAGAAAACCTGTTTGCTTGATCCATCAACTCCTGCGTCGCCTGCGCCTTGCTGATGCTGTTAGCCTGAGCATAACTTTCTACCGCAGACGCCATCTGATGCGCCGCACGGGAGGCATTGCTGCTAAGACTGCTGTCTGCACCACGGGTCAAGGTATCACTCTGCCCGGACTGATGGGTAAACTGTGCCAGTTGCGTGGATGCTGCATTGATACTGTCGTTATAGCCACTCAGTGCCGTCTGCGCTTCCGCCTCACTCTCCCTCGCCATCTGCTGCTGGGCACTGGCTATCGAGCGCTGCACCGAAACCTGCGTCGGCAGTACCGACATCGCCCCGGTCGTGTTATACACCATGTTGCCATCCATCGTTTGGGTCGCCGAACCGCCGGACGCCGTTTGGTGGGTCATCTGCCCGCTGGCAAACGTGCTATTGGTATTCCAGCCAAACCCCTGCATATTGTCAGTCTGCATATTGTTATAGGTGAAATTAGCATCCACCGTACTGCTGGCCGCCTGAGTGGTACTCCCCAGAATATTTGACCCCAGCGAACTGCTGACGCTGGAAAAAACCTGTCCCATTCCCTTGACCATGCCCCATGATATAAAGGGGATCAATGCTGACAAGATGCCCGCCGCCAGCGCGATATCGGAATAGTTCTCCTTCACAATAGAGAAGTTGGACAAAACGACCGGCACCTCATTACGCCGGACAAAAAAGGTCATCGCGCTGTTCAGCACCGCAAACAGCACCGGCCAGCATTGTAGCCATACAAAGGACAGCACATAGTTCTTCAGTATCTGTACCGTCGCAATATTGACCATGCCGCACAGCAGGATCACCGGGAAAATCGCTATCATGATCCCCATCAGGATCACATGCAACGCAGGCATAAAGTGCGTAGCAACACGCGCAGAGCTGGCCTGCGCGAGGCGCTGCTTTTCCAGCGACATCATGGTGGTAATATTCATCATTCCAGCCGTATCACCGCTGCGCGCGCCATAGCTGAGAATGCCGTCCCGTAGCGCGTTCATCGTCACGTTCTGCTTAAGGATCTCACTGGCACTCTGCCCGGTACGGTAAAAATACTGGTAGCTGCCTGAAAGCAGGGCACCAAACAGCGCATTCGGATCAGGGCGTCCACCAAACAGCTGCCGCGCGTAGTAGTGCCACGTTTTCCCGCCGGTCTGCGTATCAAGCGCCATCGCCCGTTTCAGGTCAACCGACGCTTCCGCGCAGGTCTGGAACACCCCCTTACGGGTAAAAATGCCGCGTAACGGGCTGGGTCTGGAAAAAATCAGACCGTAGGGATCGCACGTATTCATCAGTTGCTCCAATGAATACTTATGATTCAGCAGGATATCCCCTATAACACAGTTCTGCACATAATCAGAAAACAGATGGGTCACGTCCGGGTTTTGCGACAGAAAATCCGTGCTTTTCATCACCAGATTAGCCCCAAACAGCATTCCTGTTTTGCTATAAGTTACACTGTCCGGCTGGGCGAACACGGCCTCATAGCCCGCAATTAGCCCATGCCCAAACTGGCTACTCACTGCGGCCGGAAGCAACAGCCCCACCGGCACGTTATCCACCTGATACACCGTGCGCAGATTGCTGTTATCAATAATCTGCACCAGGTGACGGATGACGACAAACAGCGACATCATCACCAGCACAAACACCCATGTAACCATCCTCATAATATTGCGGTTAACTATCCAGTCATGCGCCACCACATAAATGGAAATCAGCACGGCAATACCTTTGAGTACAGAAAAGGTGCTGGTTCCCATAAAGGCCACCACCGCATTCAGCACTTCTCGCAACCAATCGCCACCGCCGATGGTATAGAGCTCCATCATGCTTACTGCCCTCCGTCAAAGTGGTAGTTATTCTGGTAGCGCGTCAACATACGCGACGACACCTGCTGGCGCATATAGCTCATCTGACGTTCAACCACCAATAGCGCGTCCTGCTGCACCTGAACACGCGCCTGAAAGCTGGCAATCATCGCCGTGGCCTGATTCAGGTTTTCCAGCCGTGTATCGACCACCTGCTGCGGGTAGTTCCCAGCAGCCAGCATCCCGCGCGCCTGCTGCACAAGCTCCTGCATGTACTGCAACAGGATGTCGTAGCCGATATAGTCTGAAAGCTGATAGACCACCGTATTGGAAATCCCCAGCATTTGCGGATCGACCAGATAGGTAAAAACCGGCACAGAGGTACTGGAAATAAACCCTTTTTCCTTCTCCGTCAGCGGCGTATCGGAATCTGCCTTGTTCTGGATACTGCTCAGTAACTGGATGATCTGCGACTTCAACGCCTTATCCCGGCGGATGATCACATCCGTACTGGCGGCCACCTTTAAACAGTTCTCCGCATCGTTACAGTGATAGATTTTTGCCGTCCCACCCTCCATCATCGCCTTGATCATGTCCTGATCGGTCGTGCGCGGCGGTAACGGTTGAATGTCGCCATCGGGGCCAAAAATCAGCGAGCCGGTCAGCGTCATCACAAATTCCTTTAACTCCTTATTGCCATCAAACATCCGGCTTTTACCCAGCGCATTCCACATGATGTTGATATTTTTCAACACGCGCTCACGATCTTTTTCGCTGGCTTTGTCCTGCACCTCACCCATTTTGCCGCCTACCGTGCATCCCTGACGCGAGGCAGCCCAATAGGCAAAGACATTGGATTCGCCTGCAATGTCCTGACAGACTTTCTGCTGGGAGACCTGCGTACGCGGAAACAGACCACCAACAATGCCCTGAGCCGCCTGGCATGAGCTGAGATTCATACTATTGATATCCGAGGCCATCTTTTGCAAAAAGTCCTTGGCCTGCTTCATTTCCGGCACCGTCGTTTGCAGCGCTAAATCAAAAAAGTACCCCGCCGCATTGGACATGATCTGTTTGGCGAACCGTTGCAGCTGCTCACCGTTAATAAAACTGAATGACCCCAAATAGGCATCAATACCACCGCAGCCAGCATTGATATCCGGCAGCGCCATGGAGACCAGTTGCACCTGCCTGACGGCGGTACGGGCATACAGCGAGCCACCGGACATATACCCCGCAGCCTGCCCCTGCCACACCTGCGGCTGGCTGCTATTGGAAGCAAACCCCAGTTGATTGAAAAAGTTATCCATATCATTGTTCACGTCCGCGCGCGCACAGACGGACAGCCCCAGCAGCAAGCCAGCAACGCCCCAAACGACCTGTTTTTTCATTTCACCGCCTCAATAGACTGGAATAGTCTATCCAGACGCGCCAGAAACCCCTGCTCATCCGCGGCCCCCTGTAACAGCGGCCACGCTGCCAGCGTATTGACGTTCACCAAAAACGTCGTTGGCGTCGCAATAGGAAGGGCTGGGAAAAACGTGCGCATCACATCTGGCGGCGCGGGTAGTGCATGGGGGAAAGCCGCATCCCCCTGCCCGTCTATCGTGTAGGGAAACACCGCCAGCCCGGTTTTCTGCGCTATGTCCTTCAGTATCGGGTCAAATCGCTGGCAGTAGCCGCAACTCCCCTGCATAAACAGCACTACTTTCCATTGCGTGACATCCACCTGCTGCCCATTGCTCAGGCGATACCAGCGGGCGAGTGGCGCTTTCGGCGCAGGCTGCCGCATCCCCTCGGGGCGATACAGCGCCTCGATATCATCGCGTACGCTGGCCGCAGCAGAAAATCCCGTCAGCAGGCCAAGGAAAAGTATCAACACTGCATAACGTCCTTTTCGCATACCGTCTCCATTAAAAATTCGGACTAAAATCGGTCGAAACCGCCAGAAACTGCTTCGCCAGATCGTCCTGACTGATAAAGCCATAGGCCAATGGCTTCACCGCACCGCCTTTCGGATCAACCAGCATTAACGCCGGAAAATGACGGAGACCGAGCCTCGCCGCCTGCCCGCGATCACGGCGACTGTCCGGCAATGACGGGTAGATCACGCCATCCACCGACACCGGCATCACCGAGAGCGAATACGTGTCACGAAATTGTTTGATAACACCGGCCAGCTGGTTATCTATCGGGTCGCGCCCCCGATAAAAGAACATCACACCGTAGCGACGCGATAACTGTCCGATAGCCTCTCGCGCCGCCGCCGCATCCGCCGCCAGCTGATATTTCACCGTACCGTTGTAATGGCGGTATTTCAGGTTGTAATCCAGCTCAGGATGAAGCAGCAGGGCTTTTTTGGCACTCTGCGAAAATAGCCCCGCCTGCTGCGTCCAGTAATTTTGCAGGGAAAAGAATTTCACGAAATTTTCCACACCCGGATAAAGGATCGCTTCATACAGCGCGTTTTTTGTCGCTTGCTGTAACGACGCCATTTTTTCCGCCGTCGTCATCAATGGCGGTGCAGGACGTTTATCCTCATCGACCATTTTTTTATCGTCGTGATACCATTGCCAACCGTTATCCAACGCAAAGGCAGATGAACAGCACAGCATCAACAAAAACATCCCGTTCGCATAAGGATTCATTTGGCGGCAGCCTCCATTTTTTCTTTCATCTGCTCCCTGACTCGCTGCAACAAAAGATCGTTATCCGGGACGTTCTGGTTTTTCAGTAAATCCTCTTCAAAACTGCTGAAATCCATTTGGTCGAAATTAAGACGCTGCAACTCCTCCGGCGTAATTCCCCGGCAGTTGGGATGCTCTGCCCCACCAAAGCCCACACCTAATTGCCATGCACGGCCCTGTTGCTGGATAATCTGCGCCAGTTTGCTATCAAACTGGCAATAGCTGCGTTTCTTTTCAATGCAAATACCCAGCACTTTCTGCGAACAGAATTCACCGACGCTAACCGTCAATTTTTTCTCTTTGGCCTTGCCCAGCGCTTTTTCATCACTCGAACATTTCGCCAGCCCCAAATCCTGCCCCCAGCCACTGTCCTTGCAGCAGTCGCTAAAGCCCACCGCCTGCTTTTTGCAAAACTTCGCCTGCCCGGTAAACGCCTTGATATCAACACTATTAATACCGGCAATCGCTTTCCCGGCTGCGGCCACCGCCGCCAGTTCAGAGACCGCCTGCTTAAAATCATTATTCTTCCCCTTCTGGGTATTTTCACAGTCGCCATCCAGACAGAACGGCTCACCGCCACACAACATCACCGTACCGGTAGTGCGATGCTCACAAGAGTACGTAACGTTTTCACGTAAACACGCTCCTGCTCGTCGCTAAAGGCGCAGCCATGCATCGCCACCGTATACAGGCCGGATTGTTTGCGTAAACCTCACAGTTACCCTGAGAAGCAGCCTGAAGACGATAGGTATCGGTAAAACGCCAACAGCTGGCCGACACCGTATAGCGCTGCCCATTCAGCTCCACCGTGCGCTCACCGCCCGCCTCGCTGCATTCGGTATTCACCTTCACCGCGCCGGCTTCTTTCTCCAACGCACAGGTCGGCGGCACCGAGGTGGTCGGCACCCAGTAGCGCACTTCACTGCTGCCGTAAAAATCGAAGTGGAACAGCATAGTGCCGCCGGAACGACTCAACTGTCTGACAAGCGCATCCAGGAAGGTCACGAGGTGGCCAGAGGCCTGGATGGTAATGACCACCTCCACCGATTGTCCTGCGTTCAGGGTAACGCCGCCCACGCCCAGGTCACGACGCCCCCAGTCGCTTTGCCCATAGCCGGCCTGCGCCCCCAGCACGGTAATGGTGGTCGGCCAGCCGTAGGCATGCAGTGCGTTCTGCACCTCCAGATGCACCGCCCCGGCCGTCAGTTTGCCGGTAAACGGTGCCGGGAACGTCCCGCGCACCCGTGTGCCGTCGCGCCACCACCGGATAGCCGTGCGGTCGATATGCGCATTGCGGTCTTCATAACGCGTCGCCTCATGACCGCCAATCTCGACCACGCGGTCACAGGTGCGAAACACCGCCGTATCCCGCTCGCACACATGCCGGGTAAAAGTGCTGTGCGTCACCTGTTCCGCTTTGCAGTCCGGTCCGGTCTTGCCGACAACGTGCTCTGCTTTGCCTTCAATCTCGCGCCCGGCTTGAATAAAGGGCGCATCAGGGGAAAGTTTTTCTTTCGGATTATTCACCACCGACTCATTCACCGTCTGCCCGGTCTCTGATACTGACCACGCCGTCGCACCGTCGTTTTTCAATGCCCCATCACTTTCCGCAGTCACCCCACCGTAATACTGTTTTTCTTTCGGACTGTTAGAATAATTCGGTATCATCTGCTCAGGTTGGGCATTTTTCAGCGCTTCAACGCCTTTTCCCTGCACCTGTCTGGCAAAATCGGCCCCCTCCCGGTAATCCCCCTGATCACCCGCTGCGGCAGGCACAACAAGCAGGCCAAGCGCCATCATTACGCACTTACTCACGGACACCTCCCGCAACCAGCAACGCCTTGGCCGTAGAGGCACAATCCCCTGTCGCCGCCATTTTTTTCAGCGCGGCCTCAAGATGCAGGTTGCCGCGCAGCACATCGAACCCCGCCGGGCAATACACCACCAGAGCCGGCACCGATCTAATGCCGTAATCACGAAACGGCTGTGGGTCGATATGCACCCCCTCTGCATCCCCCTCGCCAACCAGCGCCATCACAGCCTGTACCGTATCGGGTAGTCGGTTATTAACCATCCCCCGCAAGGTCGCGGGAATGGCAAACCGCTTCGTTTCCTGCAACATTTGCCGCAGGCCGCTAGACGGAAGAGAAAGCGACACAAAATACAACGCCCCCTCGGCAAGGGGCGCAGCACTGACCTGCCGCTGTTTTTCCGTCAGCCCGTCAATAAACGTCTGAGACTCTACCGATAATGGCGGGCGCGGGACCTGCAAGAAATCCGGCTCGCGAGCGTGCTCTCGCAGCCACTGACTAAAATGCTCTTGCTGTGTCAACCATGCCCGCGTATCTTCCCGCACCGCCGTACCATCATCAGGGGCGGGCGAAGACGCCTGCACGGACGCCGCCAGCAGTAACACGCCGACAATAACGCCTGTTCGCAACCGAATATTCATGGGTTCCCCCCCTTCACAGAAAGACGCAGTTACGCTTACGCCACAGCAGATAACCAAAATTCTTTTTGCTCGCCGGAGAGTTATGTCCCGCCTCCCAACGCATCACGCTGCGCCCCATGGGATGGCATTGCGCACTGTCCGGGTGCATGTTGACCATCTGGTAACGCCAGCGGGCTTTCGGCAAAATGGGTGACGGGTAGTCGAAACACACCGCCCTGTCCTTACCGATGCTCTCGCGGATCATTCCCTGACGGTGCAGCTTGAACGCCATGCGCTCCGAAACCAGCACCGACGCCTGCAACGGACTGAATTCATTACTTACCCAGCCGTTAAACGGGTACATCGAGCCGTGGGAGCCGGCACACCAGAACAGCGCATCCAGCGGCAACCGGAAACCGCTGGCTATCGCATCTGCTGCACATGCCCCCTGCGCAATCGGATTGGCAAAAATCACCGCTTCCGGGTTTAAAATAGTGGTCAGACTGCTATCGACCCACGTCGGATCAATTTCAGAAAGATAGGCAATATCCATATCTCCCCCTTCCAGACAGCCCAGCGACGTAATGATGTTCAGCCAGTAGGTCAACGGATATTTGTACCAGTGAACGTGATAGAAACCGCCCGGCACGTCCTTATCGCTCTGGCCGCCCGTTCCCGTCCCAACCTTGCCAAGGTTGAGGCTAAAACCGCCCAGATTGACCATGCAGGTCGGCGAGCGCGTCACGTCCGTCAACGCCATGGGCTCCCAATAGCCGATAGCCAGCCCGATACGTTGAAAAATAGGCGGCGGTGCAGGGCAAAACTGGATAGGCATCCCGGGATTGTCGGTATCGGGTGCGACACCGCTGTTCCCCACCGCCGCGCTGCCGATGGAAATCGGGAAAATGCAGCGCCAGCAGATATCGGTGATCGGATTAACAAAACGCCCCTGACAGGCAGCATCAGCCGCCAGCGCGGGAGCAGTGCTCATGCCAAGGCACAACAGCAGACACAGCATGATCTGTCTCATCGCGCTTCTCCCTGCACCTCAGGCGGAAAGCTCTCAATACGTAGCCGCAGACCGCTTGAGGCCGCCGTAATGCGCACGGGTACGGTTTTCAGGCCAAACTTTTCCGAGAGTACCCCTCCCTGATCAAAGTAAATCCGTGCGTCCAGTGCCGTTGACACGGCGGGGATGTTCCCTTTCACCAGAATGATTTTATATTGCAGGGTGTCGGGCCGTTGCGCCCGCATCCAGTCCAGCTGTCGCGGATCGTCACCATCGATAAAGTAGAGCGTCTGAGCAAAAGGCACCGTGTACAGCGGGTTAATGATTTCACCGGCATGGGCAAACACTCTCCCCTGTTCATCTTTCACATCCGCGCTTAACCGTACGCTGGGATCAAAAAATTTTTCCTCGTACGGCTGGGTGACCGAAATCCCCGCAACCGGCATGGGCCGCTGGCTGTTAGCTATCACCCGCAGTTTGAACGCCGACATTTCGCGTCCCCATGCTCCACTATCTACCGCCACCCGTAACCGCTGCTCAATCAACGTCAGCATGTCCTGCTCAACCACCGGCCACAAATCGCCTGTCGTG
>NZ_JBLKSS010000123.1:0-36201 GCF_047607725.1 Sodalis sp. (in: enterobacteria)
GTCCAGTCAGGGTGTTTCTTTAGCCTGTGTTAAAAAAGTGACATGAGTACAGTAGTTAGTATCAAATAAGTTGCTTTTGTGTGTTTTTTGAGCGTATCAAAAATTTTGCCTTTCAGTATCAAATGATTTGCCGCGCAATAACCGCTGCTGCAGTTGGGCGAAGTTTTTAGCCAATTTTAAGCGCGTGGCCACCTTGATCTGCTGCTGCTTGAGAGACACAGGCCAAGCACGCTTTTGCCGCATTCCCCCTGCGCGAGGGCGGCGGTGCTAACATGGCTGAGGTAACAGGCAGCTGGGCCGCAGCGGCCACGTTCGCCGACGGCGGGTTTGTGGCACCCGGGCGCCCGCTGATGCGGCAGCGCCCGGCGCGGGTTACAGCTGGGTGAAGATCCGATTTTCCTGCTCGGCGACACGGATGAAAGTGGTGCGTTTGGTCAACTCCTTCAAGCGTGATGCCCCAACATAAGTACAGGCGGAGCGCAGACCACCGAGAACATCGCGAATGGCATATTCCACCGGACCACGCAGCGGCAACCTGACGGTTTTGCCCTCGGCGGCGCGGTAATCCGCCACCCCGCCGACATGCCGCTTCATTGCCGACTCGGAGCTCATGCCGTAGAACAGCATAAAACGCTCGCCGCTCTCCTCCACGATGGTGCCTTCGCACTCGTCATGCCCGGCCAGCATACCGCCGAGCATCACGAAATCCGCACCGCCGCCGAACGCCTTGGCCACATCGCCAGGCACCGCGCAGCCGCCGTCGCTCACAATTTGGCCGCTCAGCCCGTGGGCGGCGTCGGCACACTCGATTACCGCCGACAGTTGAGGGTAGCCGACGCCGGTTTTGACCCGCGTGGTGCATACCGAGCCCGGACCAATGCCGACTTTGACAATATCGGCGCCCGAGAGAATGAGCTCTTCCACCATTTCCCCCGTGACCACATTGCCGGCGCAAATCACTTTATCCGGACAGGCTTCGCGAGCTTTTTGAACAAAGGTCACAAAATGTTCCGAATAGCCATTGGCGACATCAATGCAGATAAAATTCAGCGGCGGCGACAGCGCCAGGATTTGCTTCATTTTCTCGAAATCGGCCGCGGAGGTGCCAGTGGAAACCATCACATGACGTAGTACCGATTCCGGCGCGCGCGCCACAAACTCGCGCCACTGATCCACGTTATAATGCTTATGCACCGCGGTCAGCACGTCGAAGGCGGCCAGCGCCTCCGCCATGTGAAAAGTGCCGACGGTATCCATGTTCGCGGCGATAACCGGCACGCCGGACCAGCGAATGCCGGGATGTTTGAAGGTGAAGTCGCGCTGCAGTTCAACATCGGAGCGGCTTTTCAGCGTGGAGCGTTTCGGCCGGATAAGCACATCTTTGAAACCTAACTTCACATCTTCTTCTATACGCATAGGGTTTTCCTGGTAAAAGGCGACGAGTCGCTAATCAATACCGGATACAATTTGCCTATTCCAGTAGCGGTATCATACGCGGGATTAAAGTTAGGGCAAGACTGCGAAATTTGCCCTTTTTACGCTACAATCGTAACAATTTACCTTGGGCCGGGAGAGTCTCTTTCAGGGTGAGGCAGTTAACGTGACGCAATACATTGTTGCCCTGACCGGTGGTATCGGTAGCGGTAAAAGCACGGTGGCCAATGCCTTCGCCGCCCTCGGCGTGCCCCTGGTGGATGCCGACGTGATCGCACGGGAGGTGGTCGAGCCGGACGACCCGGCCCTGCGTGCCATCGCGCAACATTTTGGTCCGGCGGTGCTGAGCGCGGACGGGTCGCTGGATCGCGCCGCGCTCAGAGCTCGGATTTTCAGCGATCCGGAAGAGAAAGCCTGGCTTAACGGTCTGCTCCATCCGCTTATTAAACGGCAAACCGAACAGCAGTTGCGCTCCGCCCGTGCGCCGTACGTGTTGTGGGTCGTGCCGCTGCTTATTGAGAATAACCTGCAGCAACGCACCGATCGGGTGCTGGTGGTGGATGTGGACCCCGAGGTTCAGATCGCGCGCACGCTTAGCCGGGACGGCGTCAGCAGCGAGCAGGTGGAAAACATTTTGGCGGCACAGGTGCCGCGTCAGCGGCGTCTGGCCTGTGCGGACGATATTATTGATAATAGCGGGCGCCCCGAGGAGATAACGGATCGCGTTGCTACTTTGCATCGACGCTATCTTGCGCTTGCGGCATCAGCAACCCGACAGGATAAATCACCATGAGTAACGTTTACTCGACAACGGTGCTGTTTGAACACCCGTTAAATGAAAAAATGCGGACTTGGCTGCGGTTGGAGTTCCTGCTGCAGCAGCTCTACCGGCATTCGGCATTAAGCGAAATTGCCAATGCGCTGACGTTTTTCCGTACCTTAGCCGATCTGCTGGACGTCCTCGAGTGCGGCGACATCCGCAGCGAAATGATCAAAGAACTGGACCGCCAGCAGCAAAAATTGCTGCAGTGGGAAGGGGTGCCCGGCGTCGACAGCGAACGCGTTAACGCCCTGCGCACCGATTTCAAACGCTGCGGCCCCGCGCCTGGTGCAAGCGCTGCGTGAGGATCGTCTGATCGGCGCCGTGCGCCAGCGGCTATCCATCCATACCCGGCGGCTGCTGTAGTTTTGACCTGCCGGCGCTGCATATCTGGCTGCATCTGCATCTGCCGCAGCCGCAGCCGCAGCCGCAGCCGCAGCGCGACGCATAGGTGGACGGCTGGCTACAAACGCTGGATCCGCTCAACGCCGCGCTGACCCGCATCCTGCATCCTGCATCCTGGATATCGTGCGCCATTCAGGCCCGTTCAAAAACCAAATCAGTTTAAACGGCTTCTTTCAGGATAACGCCGAGGAGGGGGATTTGCGGCGGTTGCGCATCCCTGTCGAGCATCAACTCTATCCGCAAGTTTCCGGCCATAAAACCCGTTATGCTATCCGTTTTTTATCCCTGGACAGCGAGAACGGGGTGGTGCCGAACCGCCTGCCGTTTGAACTGGCCTGTTGTTAGGAGCAATTAACCATGAGCGACGATATTGTTAACGTCACCTGCCCCACCTGCGGCAAAGCGGTGGAATGGAGTCAGAAAAGCCCGTTCCGGCCATTTTGCAGCAAACGCTGCCAGTTAATAGATCTTGGCGAATGGGCGGAAGAGGAAAAGCGTATCCCAAGCGATGTGCAAATAACCGACAGCGACGAGTGGAGCGATGAAACCCGTCACTAAGCGGACAGCGCCCGCGGCGGCATAATTCACCGTCGCAGGCGGCACATCCTGGCGGTGGATGCCGCGCCCGACACCTCTGTTACCCGGTCTTATTCCCACCCAACAGCTAACGTCACGCCGGCCCTCTACGGGATACACGCTCACCGTGCTGGAGGGTTCCGCGCCCCGCTGAGAAATCGCGCCGGATCGATCCACCGCCCGCTGACCAATGGCGCAGGGTTAATCAGCCGTCAGTTGACGAATAATGGCCGCGTTGGCCGGTGGGAACTCTTCAGCGTTTAGTGCCTGCTGCGGGCACCAGCGCACCGGCTGTCCCTCGTTGCCGCAGGGAGTGCCGCGCCACTGCTCCACCAGAAAGAAATAAAACGCCAGCTGCCGCTCGGCGAAGTGATGCTGAGTCGTCGCCAGCAAATGGGCATGCTCGACGTCAATGCCGGTCTCTTCGCGCAGTTCGCGATACAGTGCCTGTTCGGGGCTCTCACCCGGCTCGACCTTACCGCCGGGGAACTCCCAAAAGCCTCCCATGTGGACCTCCGCCGGGCGGCGGGCGATAAATATTTCCCGCCGGGCGTTACGGATGATACCCACCGCGATGGTTCGTATCGTCATAGCTGTCAGCGCTCCTTAAGGTTATCCCGCACAGCCAGGCCGCGCGTCTTAAAAAAAGTGTAAACCTCTTTTCAATAAAACGCCCGGCGAACCGGGCGTGACGAACAACTGCTGGCCGCTTGGCATCGGCTTACTGCAATTTGCCGTGGCAGTGCTTGAATTTCTTCCCGGAACCGCACGGGCAAGGATCGTTGCGCCCGACTTTGCGGCCGTCTTGCGCCGAGGAAACGCTACCCGTGACGGGTTCCGCCTCCGGCGCCTGATGGCTCAGCTGCTGCTGTCTGGCCAGACGTTCGGCCTCTTCGCGCCGTTGCTGCTCCATCGCCTCAACCTCTTCCGGCATGCGCACCTGCACCTTGCTAAGGGTGCTTATCACTTCATATTTCAGCGATTCCAACATGGCGGCGAACATCGCAAAAGATTCGCGCTTGTACTCCTGCTTCGGGTCTTTTTGCGCATAGCCGCGCAGATAGATGCCCTGACGCAAATAGTCCATCGCCGCCAAATGCTCTTTCCACAGGGAATCAAGTGCTTGCAACATGACGCCTTTCTCGAAATTGCGCATCATGTCGCTGCCGACGATCTCTTCTTTACGCTGATATTGCACCAGCGTCTGCTCAAGCACGCGCTCGCGCAGGGTCTCTTCGTGCAGGCCCGGCTCGTCGTCCAACCATTGGGCGATAGGCATATCCAGATCAAAATCATCCTTCAAGCGCTGCTCAAGCCCCGACACATCCCACATTTCTTCCAGCGATTGCGGCGGAATGTAGCTATCGAGGATAGTCTTCAGCACATCCTCGCGTATGCTCTTGATGGTCTCGCTAATGTCCGCGACGTCGAGCAGTTCGTTGCGCTGGGTGTAGATCGCGCGGCGCTGATCGTTGGCGACGTCGTCATACTCCAACAGTTGCTTACGGATATCGAAGTTGCGGCTTTCCACCTTACGCTGGGCATTGGCAATCGCCTTGGTGACCCACGGGTGCTCAATGGCTTCGCCCGGTTTCATGCCCAGTTTGCGCATCATGCCGGAGACGCGATCCGACGCGAAAATACGCATCAGGGCATCTTCCATCGACAGGTAAAAACGGGATGAGCCGGCGTCACCCTGACGGCCGGAGCGGCCGCGCAGCTGATTGTCGATACGGCGCGATTCATGACGCTCGGTGCCGATGATATGCAGGCCGCCGGCGGCCAGAACCGCCTCATGACGCGGCTGCCAGGCATCCTTGATGGCGGCGATCTGCTGCTCGTCCGGCGCTTCCAGGGCTGCGATTTCCGCCTGCCAGCTGCCGCCCAGCACGATGTCGGTACCGCGGCCGGCCATGTTGGTGGCGATGGTCACCGCCCCCGGCTGGCCCGCCTGAGCGACGATCTCCGCCTCCATGGCGTGGAATTTAGCGTTGAGCACTTTATGCACAATGCCGGCTTTTTCCAGCTCGCCGGAAACCAGCTCCGATTTTTCAATGGAAATAGTCCCCACCAGGACCGGCTGGCCGCGTTCGGTGCAGGATTTGATGTCCTCGATAATAGCGTCGATTTTTTCCTTTTCCGTCATGTAGACCAGATCGGCCAAATCCTTGCGGATCATCGGACGGTTGGTGGGCACCACGATGGTATCGAGTTTATAGATAGAGCTGAACTCAAACGCTTCGGTATCGGCGGTGCCGGTCATACCGGCCAGCTTCTCATACAGACGGAAGTAGTTCTGGAAGGTTATGGACGCCAGCGTCTGGTTTTCATTCTGGATCGCCACGTTTTCCTTAGCCTCCACCGCCTGGTGCAGCCCGTCGGACCAGCGGCGGCCCGGCATGGTGCGGCCCGTATGTTCGTCGACGATGATGACTTCACCGTCTTTAACGATATAGTCCACATCGCGGGCGAACAGCACGTGGGCGCGCAGGGCGGCGGTCACATGATGCATCAGCATGATGTTGGCGGGAGAGTAGAGCGATTCGCCCTCCTCCATGATACCGGCTTTCACCAGCAGCTCTTCAATCAGCACCAGCCCCCGTTCGGTCAGGTTCACCTGGCGGGATTTCTCATCCACCGAGAAGTGGCCCTCGCCCTGGAAACTCTCGGAGTCCTCTTTGTCCTGGCGAATCAAATGCGGGATCAGTTTGTCGACGCGGCGATACATATCGGAGCTGTCTTCCGCCGGGCCGGAGATAATGAGGGGGGTGCGGGCTTCATCGATCAGGATGGAATCCACCTCATCCACCAGCGCGTAATGCAACTTACGCTGCACCCGCTCTTCCGGGCTGAACGCCATATTGTCGCGCAGGTAGTCAAAACCGTACTCGTTGTTGGTGCCGTAGGTGATATCGGCGGCGTAAGCGGCACGCTTGGCCGGCGCCGGCAGGTTGATGATACCGACACTCAGCCCCAGGAACTCAAACAGCGGACGGTTGTTTTCCGCATCGCGCTGCGCCAGATAATCGTTCACCGTGACCACATGCACGCCTTTGCCGCTGAGGGCGTTCAGGTACGCCGGCAGCGTGGCGGTCAGGGTTTTCCCTTCACCGGTGCGCATTTCGGCGATGCAGCGATCGTTAAGCACCATACCGCCCATCAATTGCACATCGAAATGGCGCATGCCGAACACGCGCTTGCTGGCCTCGCGCACCACGGCGAAGGCTTCCGGCAGCAGGCTGTCGACTGTCGCCCCTTTGGCGATACGCTCGCGGAATTCGACGGTTTTGGCCGCGAGCTGTTCGTCGCTCAACTGCTCCATGGCCGGTTCCATCTGGTTGATGGCGTCCACCGCCTTGCTCATGCGGCGCAGGGTACGATCGTTACGGCTGCCAAAAATTTTGGTAAGTAATTTTGCTAGCATAATCAGTCACATCTCATCACGGCCCCGTCCATCGGCGGCCAAAAGTCATTTGCGGGAAAGTTACGGTCCTTCAGGGTCAGGTGGCCGCGCGCGGGCCGGCCCGTATTCCCTGCAACTGCGCCAGACGTATGCCGGTGCGGTGGTCGATGAAGCCGACATGGCCCGTTTGACGCAGGCGGCGCACCGGCATCGGCTGCCGCGCTTCGCGATTGAGCAACAGGCCAAGGGTGGTAAGCAACACTTGATGCCGCACGCGCAGCGGCTCGACGGCCTCGGGCACCCAGGCAATGGAGAGATGACGGATGACGGTGCGTATGGCATGCTGGTGCCAATAATCGACGGCGTAGGCGGGGTGACGCGGGACATCCTTCAGCCGCGCCAGCTGGCTGAAGCCGGCCTGGAAGGCGCTTTGCCGGCTGAGGCTGGCGCAGCTGTCGGCCTGGTGCAGCATTTCCTGAGCGCCACCCGGCAATAACGGCACGCCAAACCCGGCCGCGACCATCCCCAACAGGAGATGCGGCCAGAAATAACGTCTGCCAAATTGTCGCCAACGACATAAAATACCCATTACCCGATAATGTCTTCCGCCGGAGTGTTGTTATGCGCGATAGTCGTCCACATCCCATCGACAGCCTGTTTGGCGACGCCGCCGAGACAGGCCGCGTGTCCCTCTCAAAGATTCAGCAGCGGGCCATCATGCTGCTTAAGCTTAACCGCGCGGTCAACGCGCTGCTGCCGGCACCGCTGCGCCCCTGGTGCCGCGTTGCCAACGTCCGCCAGGGCGTGATGGTGCTGGAAACCGCCAATGCCAGCTGGAAGATGCGGTTACGCTATGAACAACCTCAATTATTATCCGCGTTAAGAGTGCAGATTCTACCATCATTGTCGTCCATCGACATCAGGATTAACCCTGGCTTGGCGAGAAAACAGGAATTGAACGCGCAAAATAACGACAGTAGCCGGCAACTTCACCGGCCGCTCGGGGAAAAGCCACGGCAATTGAGCGTACAGAGCGCGGCGTCTATTCGCCATGTGGCGGCGCGCAGCGAAGGGAAATTAAAGAACGCGCTAGAACGACTGTCGGAGCTGGCCGGAGAGAGTGCCGACCCCGCCCGTCGCGGGAAATAGACGCCTAACTGCTAACCCTCTGCCGGCATAAGCCGGGACGTTGCCGTGAGGCGCTGCGTCACCGCTCGCCAACGACACTCATGCCATAACGAAGGAAGGCGCCTTGAACGCCAGCGGGAGTTCCACCTCGTCCTCGAAGGTCACCAGTTCCCAGGCTTCCTGGCGCGCCAGCACCGCCTGCAACAGTTTGTTGTTCATGGCGTGGCCGGATTTGAAGGAGGTAAAGGCGCCGATGATGTTATGGCCGCACATAAACAGGTCGCCGATGGCGTCGAGCATTTTGTGGCGGACAAACTCATCTTCAAAGCGCAGGCCGTCTTCGTTAAGCACCCGGTAGTCATCAACCACGATAGCGCAGTCGAAGCTGCCGCCCAGGGCCAGGCCGCGAGATTGCAGGTACTCTATATCGCGCATGAAGCCAAAGGTGCGCGCGCGGCTTATCTGGCGAACGAACGACTCCGCGGAGAAGTTCAGGAAATAACGTTGCGAGCTGGCATCAATCGCAGGATGTTTGAAGTCGATGATGAAATCGAGCGTAAAGCCGTTATACGGCGCCAGCTTGGCCCATTTATCCCCATCCTCGACGCGCACCGCCTGTTTAAGACGCAGGAATTTTTTGGCGCAGTTAAGCTCCTCAATGCCGGCATCCAGCAGCAGGTAAACGAAGGGGCTGGCGCTGCCGTCCATGATCGGGATTTCAGGCGCATCCACTTCAACGATGATGTTGTCGATCCCTAACCCCGCCAGCGCCGCGTTCAGGTGCTCTACGGTGGAAATGCGCACGTCATGCTCGTTCACCAAACAGGTGCACAGCATGGTGTCGCGCACCGACCGGGCGTCCGCGGGAAAATCCACCGGCGGGTTCAAATCGGTTCGACGATAGATGACCCCGGTATTTGCCGGTGCAGGGTGTAGTGTCAGTGTGACCTTTTTGCCGGTATGTAACCCCACACCGGTGGCCTGCACGATACGTTTTAATGTCCGCTGTTTGATCATCTGTTTCTCTCGCAATGTTTAACCATGCCGCCTACTCTGCCCAATATAATATAGAGGAGAGTGGGCGGGCCAGTTTAGCACAAAGAGCGGCGTTTCCCAAAATGGCACGGTTTAATCCGCCTGTTTACGCAGGAAAGCCGGAATATCCAGGTAGTCGGGTTCCTTACTTCCCTGGGCGTTTTGCTCATTGACCGCTTTGGCCGCCGTTTTCTGCTCTTGAGCGAGCGAAGACAAGCCCGTGGCGTGATCGCGGTAGCGGTTATCCATGACCGGCTGGCTGCTCTGCTTGTTGGTCACCAGCGTAATTTCCGGGCGCTTGTCCATGCCGATGCCGGTGGCCACGACGGTAACGCGCAGTTCGTCGTTCATATCTAGATCCAGCGAGGTACCGATGACCACGGTGGCGTTGTCGGAGGCGAAAGCGCGGATAGTGTTACCCACGGTTTCAAATTCGTCCAGACGCAGGTCGAAACCGGCGGTGATGTTGACCAGTACCCCGCGGGCGCCGGACAGATCGATATCTTCCAGCAGTGGACTGGAAATCGCCATTTCCGCCGCTTCTTCCGCGCGATCCTCACCGCAGGCGACACCGGAACCCATCATGGCGTAACCCATCTCCGACATTACGGTGCGCACGTCGGCGAAGTCGACGTTCATCAGGCCGGGACGGGTGATAAGCTCGGCAATACCCTGCACCGCGCCTTTCAGTACGTCGTTGGCGGCGCCGAAAGCGTCCAGCAGCGAAATACCGCGGCCCAGGACTTTCAGCAACTTATCATTGGGAATGGTGATAAGCGAGTCGACATGCTTGGAGAGTTCAGCGATGCCCTGCTCGGCGAACGCCATGCGTTTTTTGCCTTCAAAATTGAACGGCTTGGTGACCACGGCGACGGTCAGGATACCCAGATCCTTGGCGACTTCCGCGACAACCGGCGCGGCGCCCGTGCCGGTCCCCCCGCCCATGCCGGCGGCGATAAACACCATGTCGGCGCCCTCAAGCGCGGCCCGCAGCGCTTCGCGGTCCTCCTCGGCTGAGTTGCGGCCCACTTCGGGATTGGCGCCGGCCCCTAGCCCTTTGGTAATACCGCTGCCGATCTGGATAGTCTGGCCCACCGCCGTCTTACGCAATGCCTGCGCATCGGTATTCACCGCGAAGAAGTCCACGCCTTCGATGCGCTCGCGCACCATATGCTCGACCGCGTTGCCGCCGCCGCCGCCGACGCCGATGACTTTAATCACCGCGTCGTTGGTTAATTCCATAGGTTCAAACATAATTTCTCTCCGTTTTGTGCCTGTCGCTTCGGAATCGGCCGCCTGCACAGCCGGGTTCCGTCTTGAAAATCATTAAAATTCTTTGCGCAGCCAGCCGCTGAACCGCTTAAACCATGTGCTGACCGACGTTCGTCTTTCCACATCCACTTCGCCGCTTAAATGTGACTCTTTACCGTAATGCAGCAGCCCAACGGCGGTCGAATAATAGGGCTCCTGCGCATAATCCGTCAGACCGGTGATATTCAGCGGCTGGCCGATGCGCGCCTGGGTATGGAATACCCGCTGCGCGCAGGCCGCCAGACCGTCGGTTTGCGCCGCGCCACCGGTCAGCACGATGCCCGCGGCCAGATGGTGCTTTACCCCCTGCGCCCGCAGCTGTTCCTGTAGCTGTAAAATTTCATCGTTGACCAGGTTCAGCAGCTCGGTATAACGCGGCTCGATCACCTCGGCCAGGGTTTGGCGCTGTAGGCTGCGCGGCGGCCGGCCGCCGACGCTCGGCACTTCAACGCTCTCGTCCTTGCTGACCACCGACCCCAGTGCGCAGCCGTGGCGAACCTTGATCGCCTCGGCGTCGGTGGGCGGCGTGCCGAAGGCATAGGCGATGTCGCTCGTGACCACGTTGCCGGCATAGGGAATCACCTTGGTGTGGCGCAGCGCGCCGGCGGTATAGACCGCCATGTCCATGGTGCCGCCGCCGATATCCACGACGCACACGCCCAGCTCACGTTCATCTTCCGTCAACACCGCATAGCTTGATGCCAGACCGGCGAAAATCAGTTGGTCAACTTTCAGCCCGCAACGTTCAACCGCTTTGACAATGTTCTTCGCCATATCATTATGGCAGGTAATCAGGTGGACTTTGGCCTGCATCCGCACGCCGGACAGGCCAACCGGGTTTTTTATTCCTTCCTGATAGTCAATCGCGTAATCCTGCGGGATCACGTGCAAGATACGGTGCTCGTCGCGCACCCGCACCGATTTGGCGGTATGCACCACATTCTCGACGTCTTCCTGCGTCACTTCTTCTTCAGAAATCGGCACCATGCCGATTTCATTTTGGCAGCTGATATGTTTGCCGGACAGGGCAAGATACACCGACGAGATCTGGCAATCCGCCATCAACTCCGCCTGATCGATGGCGCGCTGCACGCATTTCACCACCGATTCCAAATCGTTAACGCCACCTTTGTCCATGCCGCGCGACGGGCAACTGCCGACACCGATGATATTCACCATACCATCCGGCAGCACCTCCCCTACCAGCGCGGCCACCTTGGCCGTGCCGATCTCCAGTCCTACTACCAGTTTTCTGTCCGTCGCCTTAATCATTGTTGTTCTGCCTGTGCCTGAGTCTGTTGCTGATTACTGTTTTCCGGCTCGATATAGGCCGCAGCCCATCCGACGGCCAGGCCCGAGTCATAGCGCAGGTCCACGTAGCTTATGTGCTTATTATCGTTCCGGGCCTGCTGGAGAAGAACCGGATAAATCCCGATAAAGCGCTGCAGGCGCCTGGCTCTGTCGTCCCGACCCAGCTCCAGCCGGGTATCGTCCCTTAGCGTTAACTGCCACGAATGGCGGGCGCTCATGCTGACCGCCTTGAGCTGAAACTTGGCGGCCGTCAGCACCTCGTTCATGGTGCGATAACCGGTCAAGACGTCTTGCTCGCTGCCTTCCGGGCCATAGAGCATCGGCATGGGCTGATTGCCGATGCGCTCCGCCGGCGCGCTGAACACCTTGCCGCTGCCGTCCAGCAGATGTAAATCATTCCAGCGCGTCACCGGCACATATTCCACCACGTGGATTTTCAACTCGTCCGGCCACTGTTTACGCACGCTAACCTGCTTAATCCACGGCATGCGCTCAATCTGCTGCTGGATGACGTTGACATCCTGCGTCATAAAGGTGCCTGGCGCCCCCAGCGCCAGAATCGCCTGGCGAATATCGTCATTGGTGGTGTAATGACGCTCTCCTGTCACCCCCAGCCGGGACAGCGGTAAACGATGAGGGTCTTTCATCCAGCCCACGACCATCCAGCCTCCCCAGACGATGGTGCCAAGCACCATCACCAGGAAGATCAGACCCGCGAGCTGGCCGCCGTTACTGCGTCCCGCAGCGGCTCTCTCCGTCTCACGGTTGCGTACGTTTATCGCCGCCTGCGACATGTCAGGTCGCTCCCGCCGCAACGACCGTCGGCGCATGCCGGCATCGGCCGGGCCGTTTAACCATGACGTCCCTCGCCCTGCTGCGGCTGCAGCCTGCTATCGGCCAGTTTACGGGCGATTTTGCCCACCGTGCCGGCACCCTGCATTAGCACCAAATCGTTATCATCCAAGGCCTGCGCCAGCGTCGCCGGCAGCGCATTCATATCCGGCACCAAAATCGGGTCCACCTTGCCGCGCCCGCGTATGGTGCGGCACAGGGAGCGGCTGTCGGCGCCGGGGATCGGCGCTTCGCCGGCGGGATACACATCCAGCATCAGCAGGACATCCACACCGGACAACACATTGGCAAAGTCATCGTACAAATCCCGCGTGCGCGTATAACGGTGCGGCTGAAATACCATCACCAGCCGCTTGTCCGGCCAGCCCGCCCGCGCCGCTTTGATGGTGGCGTCCACCTCGGTCGGGTGGTGGCCGTAATCGTCAACCAGCATGACCTCGCCCGTTTTACCGTTGACGTGGGTCAAATCATAACGGCCCAAATCGTCAAAGCGGCGGCCCGTCCCTTGAAATTGCAGCATAGCCTGCAAAATACTCTTGTCATTGATGCCCTCTTCGGTCGCCACCGCAATCGCCGCCCCCGTATTCAGCGCGTTGTGCCGACCCGGCGCATTGAGCTCCACCCACAAATCGGGCTTATCCTGCCGGGTGAGGGTAAAGCTGCCGCGCGCGCCGTCCTGGCGGTAATCGGTAATGCGCAAATCGGCATCGTCGCTAAAACCGTAGGTGGTAATCTGCCGCCCAACACGGGGCAGCAGTTCGCGGATCACCGGATCGTCGATACACATCACCGCGCGGCCGTAAAACGGCAAATTGTGCAGAAAATTGATGAACGTCTGCTTCAAATTCTTAAAGTCGCCCTGGTAAGTGTCCATATGGTCGGCTTCGATATTGGTGATAATCGCCACCATCGGCTGCAAATGCAGGAAGGAGGCGTCGCTTTCGTCGGCCTCGGCAATCAGGTAGCGGCTGCAGCCCAGGCGGGCATGCACGCCGGCGGCTTTCACCAGGCCGCCGTTAACGAAGGTCGGATCCAGGCCGGCCTCGGCGTAAATACTGGCCACCATCGCGGTTGTGGTGGTTTTGCCGTGGGTGCCTGCGATGGCGATACCGTGACGAAAACGCATCAGCTCCGCCAACATCTCCGCGCGCTGAATCACCGGAATACGCGCCTCTTTGGCCGCCACAATTTCCGGGTTATCGGGGGCGATAGCGCTCGACACCACTACCACGCTGGCGTCGCTGATATTCTCCGGGCGGTGGTTGAAATAGATCTGCGCACCCAGGTCGGTCAGCTGCTGCGTCACCGCGTTCGGCGCCAGATCGGAACCGCTGATTTGATAGCCCTCGTTTGCCAGCACTTCCGCGATACCGCCCATGCCGGCACCGCCGATGCCGACAAAATGGATTTGCCTGACGCGGCCCATCTCGGGGACAAAAGTTCGCAGTTTAGCCAGTTGTTGTGTATTCACAGTATTATCGCTTAAGTCAAAAAAACGCTCTGGACGGCACGCCCGGCCCGTCCGGTCTTGTCGGCGCACGGCTTAGACACCCGCCGCCGCCACTTCCCGCGCCACCCGCTCCGTCGCGTCGGGAATAGCCGCCGCCCTGGCGCGCTGCGCCATGGTCAGCAGCGCCGGCCGATCCCAGCCTGCCAGCACGTCACTGACCCGCTCGGCGGTAAAGGCCGGCTGCTCGATGATTTTCGCCACCCCGGCCTGCTCCAGCGGCCGCGCGTTCCAATACTGCTGACGATCTTTGTGCATAAACGGCACAAACAGCGCCGGCAGCCCGGCGGCGGCGATTTCGCTCACCGTCAGCGCGCCGGCGCGACACACCACCACATCCGCCCAGGCGTAGGCGGCAGCCATGTCGTCGATAAATTCCACCACCTTGTGCTGTGTCTCTCCGGCCACCGCATAGGCCCGGTTGACCTCCTCCAGCGCCCCTTTGCCCACCTGATGCCACAGGGTCACGGTGCCCGCCAAGCGGGCGGCGACCGCCGGCATGGTCTGATTCAGCACCCGCGCGCCTTGACTGCCGCCGATCACTAAGACCCGAATCGGGCCGGTGCGTTCGAGAAAGCGCACTTCGGGCGCCGGCAGCGCCAGTACCGCATCGCGCACCGGATTGCCCACCACGTCGGCATAGGGGAGCGCGCCGGGAAACGCTTGCAGCACTTTGCGGGCAATTTTCGCCAGACCTCGATTGGTCAGGCCGGCGATGCCGTTCTGCTCATGCAGCACCACCGGGATACCGCAGCTCCAGGCCGCCAGACCGCCGGGTCCGGAAACATAGCCGCCCATCCCCAGTACCACATCCGGCTGCCAGGCGCGCATAATGCGCCGCGCCTGACGCCAGGCGCGCCAGATGCGCACCGGCGCCATCAGTTGCGCTTTCATGCCCTTGCCGCGCAGGCCGCTAATGCGGATAAAATCGATGTCGATGCCGTGTTGCGGCACCAAACTGGCCTCCATGCGATCGGCGGTGCCGAGCCAGCGTACCTGCCAGCCCTGCGCCATCAGGTGATGGGCAACCGCCAGTCCCGGGAACACATGTCCGCCGGTACCGCCCGCCATCACCATCAGCCGCCTGATCTTTGCCGTCATCGCGGTCCCCTCGCAAACGCCTGTGCCTTGGCCATGCGCGTCTCAAAATCCACTCTCAGCAGCAGTACAATCGCCGTCGACATAATCAGCAGGCTGGAGCCGCCGTAGCTGATCAACGGCAGCGTCAGCCCTTTCGTGGGCAGCATGCCGGCTGCGGCGCCCACGTTGACCAGCGCCTGGAAGCTGAACCAGATACCGATGGAACAGGCCAGGAAACCGGAAAAGCGCTGGTCGATTTCCAGCGCTTTACGGCCGATGGACATCGCGCGGAACGCGACTAAAAAGACCATCAGCAGCGCCAGCACCACGCCGAAATAACCCAACTCTTCGCCCAAAATGGCGAAAATAAAGTCGGTATGGGCTTCCGGCAAATACTCCAGTTTCTGTATCGAATTGCCCAGACCCTGCCCCCAAAACTCCCCGCGGCCAAAGGCCATCAGCGATTGGGTAAGCTGGTAACCGCTGCCGAAGGGATCATCCCACGGGTTCCAGAAAGAGGTCACGCGCCGCATACGATACGGCTCGGCGATAATAAGCAACACCACCGCGAAAATGCCCGAACCGATAATCGATAAAAATTGCCACAGTTTGGCGCCGGCCAGGAACAGCATCGCCAGGGTGGTGACAAACAGCACCACCACGGTCCCGAGGTCGGGCTGCGCCAGCAGCAGTACCGCCAACAGCACCATCACGCCCATGGGTTTGCAAAATCCCCAGAAGTTAGTACGCACTTCCTCTACCTTGCGCACCAGATAACTGGCCAGATAGCAAAACAACGCCAGCTTGGACAACTCCGCCGGCTGGATCCGCAACGGGCCGAGCGCAATCCAGCGCGACGCGCCGTTGACCGAACTGCCGACTACCAGCACCACCAGCAGCATCACCAGAGTGATAAGCAACATCACCGAGCTGTAGCGCTGCCAGACCGCCATCGGGATCCTAAGCGTTGCCAGCGACAGCACAAACGCCAGGCCGAGGTAGAAGGCATCGCGCTTGGCGAAATAAAACGGATCGTCCGACAGGCGCGCCCCGGTGGGCATCGATGCCGACGTCACCATCACAAAACCGATACCGGCCAGCCCCAGCGTCAGCCACAGCAGCGTGCGGTCATACAGCACATGGGTCGGCGCCTCCGGCTCGCCCCCCCCCATCACCCACGCCTTCAGGCGGGGAATCAATCCTAAACCGGGTATGCGCATCAGCCTACCTCCCGCGCCAGGCGCGTGAAGACCTCACCGCGCACTTCAAAATTGCTAAACTGGTCCAGGCTGGCGCAGGCCGGCGACAGCAGCACCAGATCCCCTGCCCTCACCCGCGTACCGATGATTCGCATCGCCTGCTCCAGTGTCTCAGTGAGTGTCGCGGCGTCGGGACGCAGGGACGCCAGCTGCGCGCCGTCCTGCCCGAAACAATACAGCTGTACTCGGTCGCCCTGCACCAAAGGCGAAAGCGGCGTGAAATCGGCGGATTTGCCATCGCCGCCCAGCAGCAGATGCAACGTACCCGCCACCGCCAGCCCGTTCAGCGCCGCTTCCGTGCTGCCCACGTTGGTCGCTTTGGAATCGTTAATCCAGCGTACACTGTGGCGGTCATGCACCAGCTCAAAGCGATGCGCCAGACCGCGAAACTGCCGCAGCGCCGCCAGGCTGGCCGAGCGCGGAATACCGATGGCGTCCGCCAGCGCCAGCGCCGCCAGGGCATTGGTGTAATTATGGCGGCCGCCGACGGTCATTTCGGCGCATTCCAACAGCGGTTCGCCGCGCGCCATTAACCAGGTCTCGCCCGCGCGTTGGCTAAGATAATAATCACCGCGCTCGACGCCGAAGCTGACGCAGCGCGCGTCATGTCCGCGTACCGGCAGGGTGAGCGCATCGTCGGCGTTGACCACGCACACCACGGCATCGTGATAAATTTCCAGTTTGGCCGCCCGGTACTGTTGCAGGCCAAGCGGATAACGGTTCATATGGTCTTCGCTAATATTGAGCACGGTCGCCGCCGCCGCTTGCAGGCTATGGGTGGTTTCCAGTTGGAAACTCGACAGCTCCAGCACATACAACTGGCGGGGCGCCTCCAGCAGCATCAGCGCCGGCAGGCCGATATTACCGCCGACGCCCACCTGCCAGCCGGCGCCGGCGGCCATTTCGCCCACCATGCGGGTGACGGTGCTTTTGCCGTTGGAGCCGGTTATCGCCACCACCGGCGCCGACGCCTCGCGCGCGAACAGCTCAATATCGCCGACAATAGCGATGCCGGCCTCCGCCTCCGCGGCCAACGCGGGATGCGACAGGGGGATGCCGGGGCTGGCGACGATAAGCGTGGCGTCGAGCAGCCACGCTTCGTTCAGCGACCCCAGGTGGCGCGGGACATCGGCCGGCAACTTCTCCAGGCCCGGCGGCGTAAATCGGATGTCCATCACCCGCGGCGTCACGCCGCGGCTGCGAAAGAAGTCAACGCAGGAAAGGCCGGTAAGCCCCAGCCCGATAATGACCACCTGTTCGCCCCGATAGTCCGTCATGATTACCGTACCTTCAGCGTCGCCAGTCCGATAAGGACCAGCATCAGCGAAATTATCCAGAAGCGCACAATAACGCGCGGCTCCGGCCAGCCCTTCAATTCATAATGGTGATGAATGGGCGCCATACGGAAAATGCGCTGACCGCGCAATTTGAACGACCCCACCTGTAAAATCACCGACAGGGTTTCCACCACGAACACCCCGCCCATAATCAGCAATAAAAATTCTTGGCGCAGCAGCACGGCGATAGTGCCGAGCGCGCCGCCCAGCGCCAGCGAGCCGACGTCACCCATAAAGACCTGCGCGGGGTAGGTGTTGAACCACAAAAACCCCAGACCGGCGCCGACGATCGCCGTACACACCACCACCAGTTCCCCGGCGAAGCGCACGTAGGGAATATGCAGGTAGCCCGCGAAATTCATGTTACCGGTCGCCCACGCCACCAGCGCCAGGCCGGCGGCGACGAACACCGTCGGCATAATCGCCAGGCCGTCCAGACCGTCGGTCAGATTGACCGCGTTGCTGGTGCCGACGATAACGAAATAGGCCAACAGCACATACCACAGCCCCAGCTGCGGCATAATGTCTTTGAAAAACGGCACCACCAGTTGGGTCGCCGGCGTATCTTTTCCCACTGCGAACATGGTGAACGCCACCGCCAGCGCTATCACCGACTGCCAGAAATACTTCCAGCGAGCGATAAGTCCCTTGGTGTCTTTGCGCACCACTTTGCGATAGTCGTCGATAAAGCCCACGATGCCGTAACCCACCAGAACAAACAGCACGCACCAAACATAGGGATTGGACGGATAGGCCCACATCAGCACCGAAATCGTGATCGACGTGAGGATCATCAACCCGCCCATGGTCGGCGTCCCGCGCTTGCTGAAATGCGATTTCGGGCCGTCATTGCGTACCACTTGCCCAATTTGCAGTTTTTGCAGCCAGGCGATAAGGCGCGGTCCCATCCACAGCGACAGGAACAACGCGGTCAGCAGACTGACGATGGCGCGGAACGTCAGGTATGAAAAGACGTTGAACCCCGAATAAAATTGGACCAGATGTTCGGCCAACCAGACTAACATGGTGCTTTCTCCTGTAACGCGCGCACCACTTGCTCCATTGCGGCACTACGTGAACCCTTCACTAATACGGTCATTACCGCCTGCTCTGACAACAACTGCGCCAGACGGGCGGTGAGCGCCGCTTTGTCCTGAAAATGCTCGCCCCGGCCGCTGGTCTCACCGATAAGGTGGCTCAGATTGCCGACGCTTAATATCTTGTCGATACCGGCCAGGGCGACGGCTTCGCCCACCTGCCGATGGCACTCGGCCGCTTCATCGCCCAACTCCGCCATATCACCCACCACCATCACCCGGTAGCCTGGCATATCCGCCAGCACCTGCGCGGCGGCGGTCATGGAGCCGACGTTGGCGTTATAGCTATCGTCCAGCAGCAGCTGCCCGGCGCCGAGCGCGATGGGGAACAGCCGTCCCGGCACGGCCTTGAGCTGCGCCAGGCCGGCGGCGAGTGCCGGTAGTCCGGCCCCCACCGCCAGCGCCAGCGCGCTGGCGGCCAAGGCATTGGCGACATTGTGCCGTCCCGGTAGCTGCAGCCGCACCGGGCACTCCCCGTGCGGACTGTGCAGGGTGAAACGCACCCCCTGATGATCGCTTACGATGTCGCTGGCAAAGAAATCCACGCCTTCGGCAGCGTGTACGGCGAAACGCCAGACCGCTTTGTGGCCCAGCACCTGTTGCCAGTGCGGCCAATCGTGGCTATCGGCATTAAGGATGCCGCGGCCGTTGGCCGGTAGGCCGGCGAAGATTTCGCCCTTGGCCTGCGCGACGCCCGACAGCGAACCGAACCCGGCCAGATGCGCGGCGGAAAGGTTGTTTACCAGCGCGGTTTCCGGCCGCACCAGATCGGTCGTCCAGGCAATCTCGCCGAGATGATTGGCTCCCAGCTCAATAACCGCGAAATCATGCTCCGGCGTCAGACGCAGCAGCGTCAGCGGTACGCCGATATCGTTATTGAAATTCCCCTCGGTCGCCAGCACGCGCCCGCACTGGCGCAGGATGGCTGCGGTCATCTCTTTGACCGAGGTTTTGCCGGAGGACCCCGTCAGGGCCACGACCCGCGCCGGCACCTGCTGGCGCACCCAGGTGGCCAATTGCCCCAGCGCGCGGCGGGTATCGGCGACAATCAGTTGCGGCACGTCCAGCGGTAGCCGGCGATTAACCAACAGCGCCATGGCGCCGGCGGCGACCGCCTGTTCGGCGAAATCATGGGCGTCGAACTGCTCGCCCTTCAGCGCGACAAACACACTGCTTTCGGCAGCGTTCGGCGCCCGCGAATCGGTGACGACAGCCAGGATAGTGCGATCGTCGCCCACCCGTTCGGCGTTAAGCACCGGTGCGATAGCGCTGAGAGTAAAGGGGATCATGCCATCACCCCCAGCAGCCGCGCCACGGTGGTGCGGTCGGAGTAGTCCAGCCGCTGCTGACCGATAAGTTGGTAATCCTCATGGCCCTTACCGGCCACCAGCACCAGATCCGCCGGCGCGGCCTGCATGATGGCGCTGGTCACCGCCTCGGCGCGGCCTGAAATCGCCTGGGCGCGGCCCGCATCCAGCAAGCCGCTCTTAATGTCGTTGATAATGTCCTGGGCCGCTTCCCCGCGCGGGTTATCGTCGGTGATAATCACCCGGTCGGCGTACTGTTCGGCGATAGCGCCCATCAGCGGCCGCTTGCCTTTATCGCGATCGCCGCCGCAGCCGAACACACACCAGAGTTTACCGTGGCAATGTAGCCTGGCCGCCGACAGCGCCTTTTCCAGCGCATCGGCGGTATGGGCGTAATCCACCAGCACCGAGGGACGGCCTTCGGCGTGAAAGACTTCCATGCGGCCGCAAACCGATTGCAGACGGCTGGCGCTGTCAAGCAGCGCCGGCAGCGGGTAGCCGAGCGCCAGCAGCGTGGTCAGCGCCAGCAACAGGTTACTGACGTTGAATTCTCCGATTAATTGACTGTGGACGGTCCCTTCTCCCCAGCTGGAGCGGAAGGGGATATCCGCGCCGCGCGCATGATATCGCACCTCGCCCGCGCACAGCCAATCGCCCTGCCGTTCGGGCGGCAGCGCGCCGCTGACCGCTACCGCTATCGCCTGCGGCAATTTCTGCAGCCAGCGCCGGCCGGTGGCGTCATCGGCGTTGATAATGCGCTGACCGACGTCAAGCTCGCCGAACAGCCGCCATTTGGCTGCTTCGTACTGCGCCATATCGCCGTGATAATCCAAATGGTCGCGGCTCAGATTGGTAAAGACCGCGGCGGCGAAATGCAGACTGCTGACCCGGTGCTGCACCAGGCCGTGGGACGAGACTTCCATCGCCGCGAAGGATGCGCCCTGGCGCTGCAACTGCGACAGCAGCTGCTGGACCTCGATCGGTGAGCCGGTGGTGGTGTCGGCCGGATGGATCTGGCCCATTACGCCGTTGCCCACGGTGCCCATCACGGCGCTCATCTCGCCCAATAACTGCGCCCATTGCGCCAAAAGATGCGTGGTAGTGGTTTTGCCGTTGGTGCCGGTGACGCCAATCAGGCGCAGCGCGCGCGACGGCTGCTGATAAAAGCACCCCGCCAGCGCCGATAACCGCTCTTGCAGCCGGTGAAGATAGATGACCGGCACGCCGTGCAGCTCACGGATTTCACCTTCTTCGGCTTCGCCTTCCGCTTGTGCCACGACGGCGGCAACGCCTTGCGCGATCACCTGGGGGATATAGCGACGCCCGTCCGTCTGATGGCCGGCGACGGCCACAAACAGATCGCCCGCAGCCGCGGTGCGGCTGTCCAGCGTCATGTCCCTCAGCACGCGTCCCGGCGCGTTAGGCACCCAGGGCGCAAGCAGCTCACGCAAATTACGATCGGTCACCTGATGCCTCTTTTCGATTATTGACGACCATGTCGGATTTCTCGCCGGGCTGCGGCAGCGCATCCGGCTCTATGTTCATTGTACGCAGTACGCCGCCCATGATGGCGCCAAATACCGGCGCGGAGACCGCCCCGCCGTAGTATTTGCCGCCCTGCGGATCGTTTATCACCACCACCAGCGCAAAGCGCGGATTACTGGCGGGCGCGACCCCGGCGGTATAGGCGATATATTTATTGATATAATTACCGTCCGGCCCGACCTTTTTGGCGGTACCGGTCTTGATGGCGATGCGATAGCCCTTGATCGCGGCTTTGGTACCGCCACCACCCGGCAGCGCCACGCTTTCCATCATGTGTACCACGGTACGCACCAGCGATTCGGGAAACACCCGCTCTCCCGCCACCGGGGGATCGACCCGGGTAATGGAGAGCGGGCGTAAAATGCCCATACCACCGATCGTGGCGTAGACCCGCGCTAATTGTAACGGCGTTACCATTAGCCCGTAGCCGTAAGAGAAGGCAGCCCTCTCCATGTCGGACCACCGTTGTTTATGGGGATATAAGCCACTGCTTTCTCCGACCAGCCCCAAATTGGTCGCCTTACCCAATCCAAAGCGGGAGTAAGTTTCTACCAGCGCCGAGGACGGCATCGCTAACGCCAGCTTAGACACACCGACGTTACTCGATTTCTGCAAAATACCTGTCACGGTTAATTCGGCATAGCGCACCACATCCTTGATTTGGTGGCCGCTAATCATGTAGGGCAGCGTATTGAGTACGCTGTTTTCCCGCACCACGCCGCGCTGCAGCGCGGTCATCACCACCATCGGCTTGACCGTCGAGCCCGGCTCGAAAATATCGGTGATGGCGCGGTTGCGCATCACGTCCATGGTGGTGCCGATCAAATTATTGGGGTTGTAGGAGGGGCTGTTGGCCATGGCCAGCACTTCGCCGGTATTGACATCCACCAGGACCGCCGTGCCCGATTCGGCCTTATTGAACGCCACGGCGTTGTTCAGCTCGCGATACACCAGCGCCTGCAGCCGTTCGTCAATACTCAGCGCTAAATTGTGCGCCGCCTGGCTGTCCACCGACGAGATATCCTCGATGACCCGGCCGAACCTGTCTTTACGCACCGTACGCTCGCCGGGCTGGCCGGTCAGCCAGCGGTCGAAGCTTTTTTCAATGCCTTCAATGCCCTGGCTATCGATATTGGTCACGCCGATAAGATGCGCGGTTACCTGACCGGCGGGGTAATAGCGCCGTGACTCCTGGCGCAGATAAATACCGGGAAGTTTAAGTTTATGGATGTAATCGCCGATAGCAGGATTAACCTGGCGCGCCAAATAGACAAAACGCCCTTTGGGATTGGCGTTGATGCGTGAGGAGAGCTGATCGAGAGGGATGGAAAGCGCATCGGACAGTGCCTTCCAGCGCCTGTCGGCGCTAATACCGCCATGGTCGTTGAGCTCTTTCGGATCGGCCCAGATGGCGTTGACCGGCACGCTTACCGCCAGGGGACGGCCTGCGCGGTCGCTTATCATGCCGCGCGCGGTGGGGACTTGCTGCACGCGCAGCGAGCGCATATCCCCTTCACGCACCAGTTTGTCGGGGTTGATGACCTGCAGATAGGCCACCCGCAGCATCAGCCCCACCAGCGCCAGCAGGATGCAACCGCACAGCAAGGCGAAACGCCAGCTGACAAAGCTGGTCTGATTCTCCTGGCGTTTCAGTTTCATCGTGCGTGCTACGGCTTTCATGTATTGTTAGCGATCCCTGTGTAGATTACGGTTGAACCACAATATTCTCTTGGACGGATCCACATGCTGCATCTGCAGCTTCTCGGTGGCGATACGCTCAACACGGCTGTGATCGCCCAGCGCGTTTTCTTCCAGGATCAGGTTGCGCCACTCGATATCCAGCGCGTCCTTCTCCAGGACCATCTGTTCACGTTCAGCGGTCAGCCGCCGGGTCTGGTGGGTGGTCGTCACCACCAGGACAGCCGAGACCAGGACCGCAATCAGCAACAGCAGCGGCAGCTTGCCGTGGCGCAACAGATCGCTGCCGATGATCCCGATAAGACCGTGCCGTTCGTTGCCGATCATGACGCCAGCTTCTCGGCGAAGCGCAGCACCGAACTGCGCGCGCGCGGGTTATCGTGAATCTCTTGCGCCGAAGGCTGCATTTTCCCGGCCGCTTTCAGTTGGCGCCGATCCTGGTGCTGCGCGGCGATCTGCGCCTCCGTGAGCGGCAGACCCGCCTGCACCTGCGGCCCGCGGCTGTGCTGACGGATAAAATGTTTCACCAGCCGATTCTCTAGCGAATGGAAGCTGATAACCGACAACCTACCGCCGGGGGCCAGCACCGTCAGCGCGCTGTCCAGCGCCCGTTCGATTTCTTCCAGCTCGCTATTGATGTAAATGCGGATCGCCTGGAAACTGCGCGTCGCCGGGTGCTTATGCTTATCGCGAAACGGACTGGCGTCGGCAATCAACGCCGCCAGTTCGCGGGTGCGGGTCATCGGCTGCTGGCGATTCCGCGCCACGATGGCCTGAGCAATGCACTTGGCGAAGCGCTCTTCGCCGAAGGTTTTCAACACCCAAGCAATATCCTCCGCCGACGCTTGCGCTAGCCACTGCGCGGCGGACTGACCGCGCGAGGTGTCCATGCGCATATCCAGCGGTCCGTCGCGCATAAACGAAAAGCCGCGTTCCGGATCGTCAAGCTGCGGCGACGAGACGCCCAGATCCAGCAATATGCCGTCAACCCGGCCCAGCAGGTCCCTTTCCGCCATGTAATCCGCCATGGCGGAAAACAGCCCATGGATAATGGTAAAACGCGCATCATCAATGACCCTCGCCGCCTCGATGGCCGCGGGATCGCGATCGATAGCGAACAGTCGTCCCTGCGCATTCAGCTTTGACAAAATAAGACGTGAATGCCCGCCGCGTCCGAAAGTTCCGTCCAAATAGACGCCATCTGGCCGGAGGTTCAGCCCCTTCACCGCTTCATCCAGCAACACGGTGGTATGTAAATAATTCTCTGACATGGCTATAGCGATAAGTCTTGCAGCCGGTCGGTAAGCGGTAGCTCCGCCGACAGCTCAGCGTCGATGTCATCCTTGACTTGTTGATACCAGGTCTGTTCGTCCCACAACTCGAACTTATTGAATTGCCCAACCAGCATCACTTCTTTTGACAGTCCGGCATGCTGCCGGAGCGTCGGCGCGAGCAGTATTCTGCCTGCGCCATCCATCTGGCACTCGCTCGCATGCCCCAGCAACAACCGCTGCACCCGGCGTTCCGCGGGGTTCATACTCGACAATCGCGACAGCTTTTGTTCAATGATTTCCCAGGCCGGCAGGGGGTAAAGCAACAGACATGGCTGATGGAGGTCAATGGTACACACCATTAAACCTGCCGATTCCTCATTCAGTTTTTCCCGATGACGGGTAGGCACGGCGAGCCGGCCTTTGCTGTCAAGGTTAACCAAGGTTGCGCCACGAAACATGCGTCCGTTTACCCCTTAAAAACCTTAATCACCACTTTACCCCACAAATTCCCACGCAAAAGAGTGTACGAATGGTGTCAAAACATTGTCAAGCGACTAAATGACTCAGAAGGGATTATTTACATCGGTAATTACCATTTGGCAGGAGAATGAGTAATACATCGCGAAAAAAAGCTAAAAATAACATCACTCTATTCATCTTCATTCTGTACAAATTAAAAATATAAATATTCGCGCCTGCCAAACCCCTGACGGCCAAAAAACCGGTTTGACGGACTTCCAGGAAGCGGGAAAGCGCCGCGCGACGCTTGGGCGGATGAAGCAAGGGGGGAGTAACAGAAGGATTTACCATTCCTCTTTTTTCATACTACGCGGTTATTTTAACGTCTTTATTAATCCGGTGGAAGCGTTCTGTTCGGCGGCTTAAAATACACCTTTGCTTTTATATGCCCTAATCTTTGTTGATTTTATCATCAGATGTTTATTGGTTAAACGCCCGCTTTATTTTATCGCCAGACTATTCCTAAAAGCGGCGCAATTCATTTTTCTCACCGCGGTGGGGCGTTAAATCACCGGCACGGTCAGCGGCAAACGTATCACATCCAACCAATTGATTATCATTATTTTTCATTAACTGACGGCGAGAAATCGTCCCAAGGCCCCCCAACGGTCATTTTATTGGCACAAATATCGACACTTAACATTTAAATAAAAATTATAAGTTACTTAACTTAATACAGGCAGTGATGTACTCTACTCAGCATAAATAATGCCTTACAAACCACTTTGGCTGCCGCTTCCCTCGCCGCACGCCCATGATCTTTTCGCGCTGGAGCCGTTACGTCATGTTTGCTGAATCATCCCGTTTACGCAGTGCCGCGGCGGATACCTTTGCGCTGGTGGTGTACTGTTTTTTTACCGGGATGGCAATTGAGATCCTGCTGTCCGGCATGAGCCTACAGCAGTCGCTGTCGTCGCGTCTGCTGGCGATTCCGGTCAATGTGATTATCGCCTGGCCGTTTGGCCAGTATCGCGACGCGGTGCTGCGTTTGGCATGGCTGCACGGGCCCAAACAATTCTGGACCCGTAATCTGGCGGATTTGCTGGCGTATTTCAGCTTTCAATCACCGGGTTACGCGGTCATTCTTCTGGCGGTGGGAGTAGAGTGGCGGCAGCTGATAGCGGCAGTGGCCAGCAATGCGGTGGCCTCTATGGTGCTCGGTGTGATGTATGGCTACTTCCTGGAATATTGCCGCCGGCTGTTCCGGGTGACCGGGACATTGCCGATCACCTCAGCGCCGTCCCGACAATAGCGTCGGCGCCCGGCCCGGCGGCGCGTGATTAATTCCGGCTTAGCTGACCGCGCCGGAACAGACTGCGGCGAATACGCGTTAGGCCCGGCTTGGGTCGATGGGGCTCGTCAAGGCTGGCGAGCACCAGCTCCAGCACCCGCTCCGCCACTTCCCGATGGCGCTGGGCAACCGCCAGCACCGGACATTCCAGAAAATCCAGCAGCTCGTTATCGCCGAACGTAGCGATAGCCAGATTGGTGGGCAGCCGGCCGCTGCGTTTCAGCGTCACGTCCATCAGCCCCTGCAGCAGTGAAAACGAGGTGGTGAACAGCACCTGCGGCATCGGATTGCTCTCCAGATAACGGTCAAACAACCCCGCCGCCGCTGAACGCTCGTAGCTGTTGGCATAGAGAAAGTCCGGCTTGCGCCGATCCTGCCCCCAGCCGCGCCGAAAGCCCTGTTCGCGCAGAAAACTCACCGACAGTTCCGGTAGCGCGCCAAGATACAGCACGTGCTCCCCCGGAAACTGGCTTAGCTCCTGGGACAACATTTCCGCATCTTCCTCATCCGCGCCGACGACGCTGATAAAGTGCTCGCGATCCAGCGCGCGATCGAGAGCGATGATGGGGAAGGCGTCATTAGCCCAGCGCTGGTAGAACGGATGCTCCGGCGGCAGGGCGGTAGAGACGATAATGGCGTCCACCTGCCGCTGCAGCAGATGCTCCACGCAGCGCATCTCGTTGTCCGGCTGGTCTTCCGAACAGGCAATCAATAGCTGATAACCGCGCTGACGTGCCTGGCGCTCGAGATAGTTGGCGATGCGGGTATAACTGGTGTTTTCCAGATCGGGGATAACCAGGCCGATGGAGCGGGTACGTCCGGCGCGCAGGCCGGCGGCGACCGCATTTGGATGGTAATTATGCTCCCTGACCACTGCCATAACCTTTTCCACGGTTTTATCGCTGACGCGGTATTGTTTCGCTTTGCCGTTAATGACATAACTGGCGGTTGTGCGCGAAACACCAGCCAGGCGCGCGATTTCATCCAGTTTCACATAGACCCCTTTATGCTTATCAATTAACCCTTTGCCCGAATGTCCATAGTCGCACCGGGGAATTCAACCATGCTACAACTATCAGCACAAAATGCTAAGGGAAAATCCAGCAGCCCGTCGCGAGCGCCCTAAGCACCCGGCTGACGTTGCTGACATCATGAATGCAGTGGAAGAAACGGCAACAGGACTACCGCACGGTATCAGGCCTGGCACGGCTTAAAAACCCGTCCCGCCGTCCCAGTTAAACCCGGCCAGATACGGCCTCAGGGCCTATCCTGCCGATTCGGGGGAAACGCGCCGGGCGCAGGGTTCAGCTCGGCGTTAAGGCAATCATCCGCCGGGCGACGCAAACTTTGCGCCCGGCGCAACAATAAGGGACGTTCAGCCGATAACGCCGACTGCAGCCCCCCGTTAGTTAAGCGTTCAGCGCATCACTTTGTCGCCGCGCGACAGCCCGACAATGCCCGAGCGGGCGACTTCAACGATTTCCGCCACTTCGCACACGGTGGCGAGAAACGCGTCCAATTTCTCGCTGGTGCCCGCAAGCTGTACGGTATAAATGGCCGGGGTGACGTCGACAATCTGACCGCGAAAGATTTCAGCGCAGCGTTTGACCTCTTCGCGCCCGAATCCGCTGGCCTGCACTTTCACCAGCATAATCTCCCGTTCCACATGACTGCCGCCCCCCTGCACCAGTTCGCTGACGCGCAGCACGTCCACCATTTTGTGCAGCTGCTTTTCGATTTGCTCCAGCACTTTCTCGTCGCCCATGGTCTGGATGGTCATGCGCGAAAGGCTAGGATCGTCGGTGGGGGCCACGGTCAAAYTTTCAATGTTGTAGCCCCGCTGGGAAAACAACCCGATCACCCGGGATAACACGCCGGATTCGTTTTCCAGTAATACTGATAAAATACGGCGCATGATCAGGTCCTCTCCGTTTTACTTAACCACATTTCATCCATACCGCCGCCGCGGATCTGCATGGGGTAAACGTGTTCCGTTCCATTCACCATCACGTCCACGAACACCAGACGGTTTTTCACCGCTAGCGCCTGCGCCAGCTTGGATTCGAGCTCGGCCGGCCGCTCAATGGCGATGCCGACATGACCATAGGCCTCCGCCAATTTCACGAAGTCCGGCAGGGACGCCATGTAAGATTGGGAGTGGCGGCCGGAATAAATCATGTCCTGCCACTGCTTCACCATGCCCAAATAGCGGTTGTTCAAACTGACCACCACCACCGGCAAATCATATTGCAGGGCGGTGGACAGCTCCTGAATATTCATTTGAATACTGCCGTCGCCGGTGATACACAGCACCGTTTCCTGCGGGAAGGCCATTTTCACCCCGAGCGCCGCCGGCAGGCCAAAGCCCATGGTGCCCAGACCGCTGGAGTTGATCCAGCGTCGTGGTTCATCGAACGGATAATACAACGCGGCAAACATCTGATGCTGGCCCACGTCGGAGGTGACGTAAGCGTTGCCCTGCGTCAGTCGGTACAGCGTCTCGATCACCGCCTGGGGTTTGATTTTATCGCTGCCGCTGTCGTATTTAAGGCAGGCGCGCGCGCCACTGCTCGATATCCCGCCACCAGTCGCGCAGCGCGTCGAACGGCTGGCGGCTTTCGCCCTGCTCCAGCAGTTCCAGCATCTGGTCGAGGACATGGCGGGCGTCGCCGACGATCGGCACGTCAGCGGTGACGGTTTTGGAGATCGACGCCAGATCGATATCAACATGCAGCACCGTGGTATCCGGGTAGTATTTCGCCAGGTTATTGGTGGTGCGATCATCGAAACGCACACCCACGGCGAAAATCACGTCGGCGCGATGCATCGCCATATTCGCCTCGAAGGTACCGTGCATACCCAGCATACCGAGGCTTTGCCGATGGCTGCCGGGGAAACTGCCCAGCCCCATCAGCGAGCTCACCACCGGCAAATTGAGCTGTTCCGCCAGCTGGCGCAGTTCGCGGTGACAGGCGGAGGTAATGGCTCCGCCGCCGGTGTAAACCACCGGCCGCTCGGCGGCGAGCAACGTCGTGAGCGCGCGCCGGATTTGCCCTTTATGCCCCTGTACGGTCGGGTTGTACGAGCGCATCGACACCGAATCGGGGTAAAGGTAGGGCAGTTTGTGCGCGGCGCTTAGGATGTCCTTGGGCAGATCGATAACCACCGGCCCCGGCCGACCGCTGGCGGCGAGATAGAAGACTTTTTTCAGCACCTGCGGGATATCTTCGGTTTTCTTCACCAGAAAACTGTGTTTCACCACCGAACGCGAGATCCCTATCATATCGCACTCCTGAAAGGCGTCATAACCAATCAGCGAGCTGGCCACTAGGCCTGACAGCACCACGAGCGGAATCGAGTCCATATAGGCGGTGGCGATGCCGGTCATCGCATTGGTGGCGCCGGGACCAGAGGTGACCAGCACCACGCCGACCTCGCCGGTGGCGCGGGCGTAGCCATCGGCCATGTGCACCGCGCCCTGTTCGTGACGCACCAGCACATGATCGATCCCGCCGACCGTATGCAATGCATCATAAATATCCAGCACGGCACCGCCGGGATAACCGAATACCTACTTTACGCCCTGATCAATCAATGACCGGACGACCATCTCGGCTCCTGACAACATCTCCATGGTTTGCCTCCAGGCTTACAGTATTACGCCGACAGCGGAACGCCTTTCCGATTGTCGTGAGGGACAGGGAATAAGCACCCTAAATACGGTGTTGTTATATTTTATGGCCGATTACGATAGCGCCTGTTAATGATGCAGGCAAACAGCAAAAATCCCCGCGCTAATAACGGGTATATTTATTACGCTATCGCAGCGCGCCGCGGTAAGATATTACACTGGATATCCCCCTATTTTTGGCGGGTTATTTCTGTCTATACGTCAATTTTAGCAGGGGTGCGTAAAAGCACACGCCGGCAGATCCCACGCTAGGCCCGGGCGAATGCGATGAACGGTTGACAGCGCGCGCCGGATGCGGTACCAATAACCTTACTAAACGAATTCACTATTGGAATGCAGAGAGTTTATGTTCACGTCTATCCGTCTACTAAGCCTATTACTACACGCAGAAATGATGCGCGGCAGGCTGGTGCACGGTATTCAGAACTGAATTCGGGCCACTCCAGATAAAACCCCGCGCACTGCGCGGGTTTTTTTATGCCTGCCGTGTGCGGAAACCTACAGAATAAGGATCGACCATGAGCCAACAAGTCATTATTTTCGATACGACGCTGCGTGATGGTGAACAGGCATTACAGGCAAGCCTGAGCGTGAAAGAGAAGCTGCAGGTTGCGCAGGCGCTGGAAAGAATGGGCGTTGACATCATGGAGGTGGGTTTTCCGGTGTCCTCCCCCGGTGACTTTGAATCCGTGCAAACCATTGCCCGTCAGATCAAAAACAGCCGCGTATGCGGCCTGGCGCGCTGCGTCGATCGCGATATTGATGTCGCGGCCGAAGCGCTGCGCGTGGCGGAGGCATTCCGTATCCATGTCTTCCTGGCCACCTCGACCCTGCATGTGGAATCCAAGCTGAAAAAGAGCTTTGACCAGGTGGTAGAAATGGCGGGGCACTCGGTGAAACGCGCGCGCAACTATACCAATGACGTAGAATTTTCCTGCGAGGACGCCGGTCGTACCCCGATCGATAACCTGTGCCGCATCGTCGAAGCCGCCATCAACGCCGGCGCGCGCACGATCAATATTCCCGATACCGTGGGCTACACCACCCCGAATCAGTTCGGCGGCATCATCACCTCACTGTTCCAACGGGTGCCAAATATCGACAAAGCCATCATTTCAGTCCATTGCCACGACGACCTGGGCATGGCGGTGGGCAACTCTATCGCCGCGATCCAGGCCGGCGCCCGTCAGGTGGAAGGCACCCTCAACGGCATCGGCGAACGCGCCGGTAATACCGCGCTGGAAGAGGTGATCATGGCGATTAAAGTGCGCCAGGACTTGCTGAACGTCCACACCGGCATTAATCATCAAGAAATCTACCGCACTAGTCAGGTGGTCAGCCAGCTGTGCAACATGCCGATCCCCGCCAATAAAGCGGTGGTAGGCGCCAATGCCTTCGCCCACTCTTCCGGCATTCATCAGGACGGCGTGCTAAAAAATCGCCAGAACTACGAAATCATGACGCCGGAAACCATCGGCCTGAAAGAGGTACAGCTGAACCTGACCTCCCGTTCCGGCCGCGCGGCGGTGAAACACCGCATGCAGGAAATGGGCTATCAGGAAAGCGATTACTCCCTGGACGAGCTGTATGACGCCTTCTTGAAGCTCGCCGACAAAAAGGGCCAGGTCTTCGACTACGATCTGGAAGCGCTGGCGTTTATCAACAATCAGCAGGAACAGTCGGAGCATTTCCGCCTGGACTATTTCAGCGTTCAGTCCAGCTCCGCCGATATCGCCACCGCCTCGGTGAAACTGGCCTGCGGTGACGACGTCCACGCCGAAGCCGCCACCGGCAACGGCCCGGTAGATGCCGTCTACGAGGCGCTGAACCGCATTACGCAGTTCCCCATTCAATTGGAGAAGTACCAGTTGACCGCCAAGGGCCACGGCCGGGATGCGCTGAGCCAGGTGGATATCGTGGTGGAATATGAGGGACGCCGCTTCCACGGCGTCGGTCTGGCCACGGATATCATCGAATCCTCCACCCTGGCGATGGTCAATGCGATGAACAATATTTGGCGCGCGCGGCAGGTCGGTATCGAACTGCGTCGCCTGCACCAGCACAACAACAGTCAGGATATGCAGGAAACGGTGTAATGATGAGCAAGACTTACCATATTGCGGTTTTACCCGGCGACGGTATCGGCCCGGAAGTCATGGCGCAGGCCTATAAGATCCTCGATGCGGTGCGCCAGCGGTTCGGCGTGCGCATCTCCACCAGCGAATATGATGTGGGCGGCGTGGCTATCGACCGTCACGGCAGCCCGCTGCCCGCCGCCACCTTGGCCGGCTGCGAGCAGGCTGACGCGATTCTGTTCGGTTCGGTGGGCGGCCCGAAATGGGAACATCTGCCGGCTGTGGAACAGCCGGAGCGCGGCGCGCTGCTGCCGCTGCGTAAACACTTCAAGCTGTTTTCCAACCTGCGGCCGTCGCGCCTGTATCCGGGGCTGGAGGCGTACTGTCCCCTGCGGGCCGATATCGCCGAACGCGGGTTCGATATTCTGTGCGTGCGCGAGCTGACCGGCGGGATTTATTTCGGGCAGCCGAAAGGCCGCGAAGGTACCGGCCCGCACGAGCGCGCTTTCGATACTGAAGTCTACTACCGGTTCGAGATTGAGCGTATCGCCCGTATCGCCTTTGAATCGGCGCGCAAACGGCGCAACAAAGTCACCTCCATCGATAAGGCCAACGTGCTGCAAAGCTCTATTCTGTGGCGCGAGGTGGTTAATCAAGTGGCGCAGGATTACCCGGAGGTGGCGCTGTCGCATTTGTATATCGATAACGCCACCATGCAGCTGATTAAAGATCCGTCCCAGTTTGACGTGATGCTGTGCTCCAATCTGTTCGGCGATATTCTCTCCGACGAATGCGCCATGATTACCGGCTCGATGGGCATGTTGCCCTCGGCCAGTCTGAATGAACAGGGCTTCGGCATGTATGAGCCCGCCGGCGGCTCGGCACCGGATATCGCAGGCAAAGATATCGCCAACCCGGTGGCGCAGATTCTGTCCACCGCCCTGCTGTTGCGTTACAGCCTGGGGCTGGACGATGCCGCGGACGCCATTGAGCACGCGGTCAATCAGGCGCTGGAAGCCGGCCACCGCACCGCCGACCTGGCCGGCGGCGGCAGCGCGGCGGGCACCGGCGAAATGGGCGATATTATCGCCGCGTTAATCAGTCAAGGGGCATAATTAACATGGGCAAGTCGTTATACCAAAAATTATATGATGCACACGTGGTCTATGAAGCGGAGAACGAAACGCCGCTGCTGTATATCGACCGCCATTTAGTGCACGAAGTGACCTCACCGCAGGCGTTTGACGGCCTGCGCGCCCAAGGGCGCACCGTCCGTCAGCCGGGCAAAACCTTTGCCACCATGGACCATAATGTGTCCACGCAAACCAAAGATATTAACGCCTGCGGCGAAATGGCCCGCATCCAGATGCAGGAGTTAATGAAAAACTGCGCGGAATTCGGCGTGCAGCTGTATGACCTGAACCACCCCTACCAGGGGATTGTGCATGTCATTGGCCCGGAACAGGGGATGACCCTGCCGGGGATGACCATCGTCTGCGGCGATTCCCATACCGCCACCCACGGCGCCTTCGGCGCGCTGGCGTTCGGTATCGGCACCTCGGAAGTGGAACATGTGCTGGCGACTCAGACCCTGAAACAGGGCCGGGCCAAAACCATGAAAGTGGACGTGACCGGGCACGCCGCCCCCGGCATTACCGCCAAGGATATCGTCCTGGCGATAATCGGTAAAATCGGCTCCGCCGGCGGGACGGGCCACGTGGTGGAATTCAGGGGCGACGCCATCCGCGCGCTCAGCATGGAAGGCCGCATGACCCTTTGCAACATGGCGATCGAGATGGGCGCCAAAGCGGGCCTGGTGGCGCCGGACGACACGACCTACGCCTATTTGCAGAACCGGCAATTCGCGCCCAAGGGCGACGACTGGCACCGAGCCGTCATGTATTGGGACACGCTGAAATCCGACGATGATACCCATTTCGATAAGGTGGTGACGCTGGATGCGCAAGATATCGCGCCGCAGGTCACCTGGGGCACCAACCCCGGACAGGTCATTGCCGTCAATCAGCTTATCCCGTCGCCGGAGTCGTTCAGCGATCCGGTGGAGCGGAACTCCGCCGCCAAGGCGCTGGCCTATATGGATTTGCAGCCCGGCATCCGTCTGACCGACGTGACGATTGACAAGGTCTTTATCGGCTCTTGTACCAACTCGCGCATCGAAGACTTACGCGCCGTCGCCGCCGTCGCCCGCGGCCGCCGCGTCGCCGCCGGCGTGCAGGCGATCGTGGTGCCCGGCTCGGGTCCGGTCAAAGCGCAGGCGGAAGCGGAAGGGCTGGACAGAATCTTTCTCGAGGCCGGTTTTGAATGGCGCCTGCCCGGCTGCTCTATGTGTTTGGCCATGAACAACGACCGCCTGAATCCCGGTGAACGCTGTGCTTCGACCAGTAACCGCAATTTTGAAGGCCGTCAGGGCCGCGGCGGACGTACCCATCTGGTCAGCCCCGCGATGGCGGCGGCGGCGGCGGTGGCCGGCCGTTTTGCCGATATCCGCGAATTGAATTAAGGAAAGAGTGATGGCTAAATTTATGCAACATACCGGCATCGTGGTGCCCCTTGATGCCGCCAACGTTGATACCGATGCGATCATCCCCAAGCAGTTTCTGCAAAAGGTGACCCGCACCGGTTTCGGACAGCATTTATTTAACGACTGGCGCTTTTTGGATGACGCCGGGCAACAGTCCAACCCGGATTTCGTGCTGAATCAGCCACGTTACCGCGGCGCCAGCATTTTGCTGGCGCGGGAAAACTTCGGCTGCGGCTCTTCCCGTGAGCATGCGCCCTGGGCGTTGACCGATTATGGCTTCCATGCGGTGATAGCGCCCAGCTTTGCCGATATTTTTTACGGCAACAGCTTCAACAATCAGTTACTGCCGATTACGCTCCCGGAAGATCAGGTAAACACGCTGTTCGCCATGGCGGCGGCGCAGGAAGGGATGACCTTTACCGTCGATCTGGAGCGGCAACAGGTGGTGGCCGGCAATGAGGTTTATCCCTTCGAGATAGACAGCTTCCGCCGCCATTGCCTGATAAACGGCCTCGACAGTATTGGCCTGACGCTGATGCATGATGAGGCGATAAGCCAATACGAAAGCCGTCAGCCGGCCTTTCTGAACTGACAGCCCCCTGACGCCGCACCCGGCGGGGGCGGCGTCAGCCTCTGCCGGCGACGTTTGCGCCACGCGGTCGGTAGAGCCCTACCGCCCCTGACCCGCCGCGGCGTTGATCGTTAGCTAACGCGGCAACGATTGCCATTATCCGCCGCGGCAACGCGCATCTTTATTTCTCACCGCGACTGTCGTCGCGTTCTTAGCGTTGTGGTGTCGCTGTTGACCTGCCCTTTCTCCTGTTGGCCGTGATGACTACCGCCGCGCGGCAATATGCGCTACCGTCCCCCCACCCGCTACTGCTCGCGAACGCAGCGCGCTAACGCGCGATACGCGACGTCCTGCGCGCAAAAAAAGCCGGCGCCATGCGTCGCCGGCCGGTGATCATCAACTGATTCAAGAGTTAGGGTGTCTAGGCGCTTGTCCATTGCATCGTTTGCACCGCGGCATTGCCGGCTGGCTGGCCCACCGGCCAAGCGTTGAGGAGGTGCATCCTGCCGCGCTTTCGGCCTAGTGAGTATCGGCGTAATATACGGAAAGAAAAATAGATGACTTTTCAGGGAGGGTTCCCCTTTTATGGCCTCACCGCGTTTACAGCAGCAATTCATACGCCTGTGGCAAAGCTATCAGGGCGAATCCCGCGACACCACGCTCAGCGAACTGGCGTTACAGCTCAATTGCTCGCGCCGCCACGTCCGTTCGCTTTTGAAAAGCATGCAGCACATGTGCTGGCTCAGTTGGCATTCCCAGGCTGGGCGGAGTAAACGCTCTTGGCTGGACTTCCATTATACCGGTCTCGGGCTGCAGCAGCAGCGCGCCAGCGAACTCCTCGAGCAAGATCGCATCGATCAGCTGGTGCAGTTGGTGGGGGATCGCGAGAGCCTCAGAAGCATGCTGCTTTCCCACCTGGGACGCGGTTTCCGCCAGGGGAAACATATCCTGCGGGTGCTCTACTACCGTCCGCTGAGCAATCTCCTGCCCGGTTATAGAGAAGTAATTTATTTGATACTTACGGGAATTGGCGGGATCTGGCGGGAATTCGTGGGATTTCTTAGGATTAGGGATGATTTATGTATTTGATACCGATGAACAAAAAAAGAACAAAATAGAGCCTATAGGCAAAA
>NZ_JBLKSS010000124.1:0-31463 GCF_047607725.1 Sodalis sp. (in: enterobacteria)
CATACTCCCGGAAGCTAAAAGTCTCCAGAGTATGGCGGAACAGAAGATGAGCTATCGGGCAGAATCGGAATCGCTGATCGGGCGACCGGAATCAGTGATCGGATGAAATCAGAATCAGTGATCGGGCGTGACCGGAATCAGCAAAAGGGACAACAGCGATGCTGACGTTTAGCACCACCAGCCTGCGGGTCAGGGAAAATCAGTTATGGATTTTGGATCAGCAGGCGTTGCCGTAGCAGCAACACTGGCACCCCGCGCAGAGTGTGGCGCAGCTGGTGGATCACATCCGCGCACTGCGCGCCGCGCCGCTAATCGGTCTATCCGCCAGCCTGCTGTTGGCCTTATTGGCGGAAGGCGGTCAGCCCTGGGCGCAGCTTGAACACGATATGGCGGTGCTACGCGCGGCGCGGCCGACCACGGTGAATTTGATGAATAATCTAGCGCGCATGGCACAGGCGTTGGCGCAATCTGATTTCGTCACCGCGATGGGGCAGGAAGCGCGGCGATTGGTGGAGGAAGATCGGGCGCTGTGCGACGCTATTGCCCGGCACGGTGCCGCGCTGGTCAAACCGGGAAGCCGCCTGTTGACCCACTGCAATACCGGCGGGCTGGCAACGGCCGGCACGGGCACCGCCCTGGGCGTGATAGCTCTCGCTCATCGCCAGGGCAACATCGCACAGGTGTGGGTGGACGAAACCCGACCGCTGCTGCAGGGCGTCCGTCTTACCGCCTGGGAGCTGGGAGAGCTGGGAGTACCTTACCGGCTGATATACGATACGATGGCAGCGGACCTTATGGCGCGCGGACAGGTGGACGCCGTTTGGGTCGGCGCGGACAGAATCGCCGCCAACGGGGATGTCGCCAATAAAATCGGCACCTATAGCCTGGCGGTGCTGTCCCGCTGGCACCGTGTGCCGTTCTATGTGGCGGCGCCCCATACTACCTGTGACGCCGGTTGCCCCAGCGGCGATGCCATTCCCATTGAGCAGCGCGACGCTGCTGAAGTGACCGGCGTAGCCGGCAGCTTTGGCCAATGCCGGTGGGCGCCGGACGGGGCGGACGTTTACAACCCCGCCTTTGACGTCACACCGGCAGCGCTGATTGACGGCTGGGTGCTGGATACCGGCATCGTTACGCCGCAGCAGGTTGGAGAGGGCCTGTTCAGCCGGCCGTTGCGCTCCGACGGAGCCGTTTGACGCCGCCGAGGCGTTTGCCCGCCGGCGAAACGGTTGGTCCCTCGGCGGGCGATGGCTTAATCGGTCAATGGGCTGACGCGTCAGCCTACGATGGCCGAACCGGTTGAAAGGGAGACGCGTCGACGCCAGTGGGCGCTTGCGGAACCAGCCAGGCATGCTGCCGGCCTGGGCTTAACGGCGCCGCCAGATTAGCGCCTCAGGCGCGGATACGCGTCAGCGATAGCATCGCCGGTAAAGCGGGCAATCCAGCCCTCTGGATTATCGAACACCCGGATAGCGGTAAAATAGGGCGCCTCGCCCATATCAAACCAGTGCGGCGTGCCCGCCGCCACCGAAATCAAGTCATTCTTTTCGCACAATATCTGATAGATTTTTCCCTGCACATGCAGGCAGAACAGACCGGCGCCCTCGACGAAAAACCGCACTTCATTCTCGCCATGGGTATGCTCCGCCAGGAATTTCGCGCGAATGACCTCGCGCTGCGGATTATCCGGACGCATGCTGATGACATCCCAACTTTGATAGCCCTTTTCCGCCACCAGACGGTCGATGGCGTGCTGATAGGCGGCAATCACCGTCTCGGCGTCGGGATTTTGCCCCAGTTCGCCGTCGGCCTGCCAACGCTCGAAACGAACGCCGATAGCGTTCAGCTCACGTTGGATGGCGTCCCTCTCGCGACTTTGCCAACGCGGCGCCGAGGCATCGGTATCGGAATAAACGGTCAGTGCGCTCATTAAACAAACTCCTGGAGGGTTATCTCGTCAAAACGATGCGCCTGCGGATGGCTTCTGCTGGTGCAATGATCGTCGCGAATCAGCTGACAGGTGCGCCATCCGGCGTCACGGGCGGCATCAAGCTCCTGATAGATATCGGATAAAAACAAGATAGCCGCTGGCGGCAATGCCAGTTCAGCGGCGATAGCCCGATAGGCGCCGCTCTGCCGCTTAGCGCCGACACGCGTATCAAAATAGTGGCTGAACAGCCAACGCAAGTTGCCTTTGACGCTGTGGCCAAATAGCAGTTGCTGTGCTTCCACCGATCCTGAGGAATAAACGCCGAGCACTACCCCCTGCCGACGCCAGGCCGTCAGTTGCGGCGCCACATCGTCGTAAACATGGCCGAAAAAGTCCCTTTGCCGGTAGCCGTCACGTCAGATAATACCCTGCAGGATTTTTAGCGCTGGGGATTTACGATCCTCCGCCATAAAGCCGTACAGCACCGTCAGCAAATCATCGCCGCCGGCATCGAGGCGGCCTATCTCGGCGCGCAGAGCCTGTAACGCCTGCACGATCTCGCTATCGTTGGCACGCTGGTGCACCACCTCGGCCAGCCGTTGCTGGGCGTAGGGAAACAGCACCTCATGGACGAAACGGATATCGCTAGTGGTACCATCGATATCGATGATTACCGCCTGGATCATCTGGCCTCCAGCAGACGGCGACGCCACTCGCACTCAAACAGGAATTCGAGACCTTCTAGATGGCGCCGGGCCTCGCGCACGTCCCTCCCCCAGCAGGTTAAACCATGGCCGCGCGTCAAATAGCCATAGCGCAAAGGGGTAATTTCATCCCGCTGCGCGATGCGCTGAACCAGCGCCGGGATGTCCTGAGCATTATCGAGAAAGGCGATCGCCACCTCATCTTGGTGATCAGCTTGGCCCGCCAGCGATTTTTGCATCTCGTAGCCGGACAGCCGCAGGGGCGCTTCCCTGCTCCGCCCGCGACAGCACGGTGGCGCTGACCGAATGGGTGTGGAGCACGCAACCGACCTCGGGAAAACGCCGATAGATAAAGGCATGCAAACCGGTTTCCGCGGAAGGTTGGCGCCCGGACTGCGTCTCGCCGCTGCGACATGTTGCCGCCGGTGGCCGGGCTCCAGCCTCGCGCGCCTATCCAGCGGCAGGCGGCGACCAATTCCGCCAAATGTATATTTTCCGCCATGAGCGTCCTTGTTATGATCCGCCGAAAATCGGTGCCGGCCGGGGATCTAGCCATCTGTATGTCTTGATAGCCAAATACTAACATCGACGCCTGGCGGCAGCAACCGGCAGACAAAGGCATCCGCCGTCCGCAGAGAGGGGGGTGGCGTTTAGCGTTGATGTCCTTCAGAGGTGAAACGCCGGCGACAGGCGCTGCAAGTCGAGGAGGGACAAGGCAGAAACAGCCGTCGGCAGAGCCTGCGGTGCGTTACGCCAGCCATTATCGCCACAACGCCAGCGTCTAGCGTGGGCCATGATAACATGATGACGCATCTTGGTGATGCAGCTAGGTAAGCATTCGGCGCGCCTAGGACGGACTGCATAGAAGGTGTTTGACGCGCCGCGGACAAGTTGTAAGGGCAGTTTGGCACAAACCGCCGCGTAAAAGCCCGTTTTACGCCTGGTAAGACGCATTGCGTGGTGAAACGGGATCAACCGCCCATCCCCTCGCCGCAATGAAGCTTGCTGCTGCAACACGAAACATGCGGCATCCTGGCGCACGCCGGGGTTCCCCCGAGGCTTACACCTCAATTTCCGCTTCGTCGCCCTTTTCCTGCAGCCAGTTGCGGCGGTCTTCGGCGCGCTTTTTCGCCAGCAGCATATCCATCATCGCCAGCGTCTGCTGCACATCGTCCGCCCCCACCGTTAACTGCACCAACCGGCGGGTATTGGGATCGAGCGTGGTTTCGCGCAACTGCAGCGGGTTCATTTCCCCTAGTCCTTTAAAACGCTGCACATTGGGTTTGCCCTTTTTGCGTTTCAACTGCTCCAGCACGCCGGTCTTCTCTTCCTCATCCAGGGCGTAATAAACCTCTTTGCCCAAATCGATGCGGTAAAGCGGCGGCATCGCCACGTAGACATGCCCCTCCTCCACCAGTTTGTGGAAATGCTGCATAAACAAGGCGCACAGCAGCGTGGCGATATGCAGGCCATCGGAGTCCGCATCCGCCAGGATACAAATTTTACCGTAGCGCAGCTGGCTGAGATCGTTGCTATCGGGATCGATACCCAGCGCCACCGAAATATCATGGACTTCCTGCGATGCCAGCACCTCGTCGGAAGACACCTCCCAAGTATTAAGGATCTTCCCCTTCAGCGGCATGATCGCCTGATATTCCCGATCGCGCGCCTGTTTGGCGGACCCGCCCGCCGAGTCCCCTTCCACCAGAAACAGTTCCGTGCGCGCCAGATCCTGAGCGGTGCAGTCGGCCAGCTTGCCCGGCAGCGCCGGCCCGCTGGTCAATTTTTTACGCACCACCTTCTTCGCCGCGCGCAAGCGACGCTGGGCGCTGGCGATAGCCAGTTCCGCCAGTTGCTCCGCCACCTGGATATTCTGGTTTAGCCACAGGATAAAGGCATCTTTCACGACGCCGGAAACGAAGGCGGCGCTTTGCCGCGACGACAGTCGCTCTTTGGTCTGGCCGGCGAACTGTGGATCCTGCATTTTCACCGACAGGACGTAGGCGCAGCGCTCCCAAATATCGTCAGCCGATAGCTTGACGCCGCGCGGCAAAATATTGCGGTATTCGCAAAACTCGCGCATCGCGTCCAGCAGGCCCTGACGCAGCCCGTTAACGTGGGTCCCGCCCTGGGGTGTGGGGATCAGATTCACATAGCTCTCGGTCAGCAGTTCCCCCCCTTCCGGCAGCCACAAGAGCGCCCAATCCACCGTTTCGGTATCGCCGCTTACCGCGCCCACAAAGGGCGCTTCGGGCAGCGTGATAAGCCCATTTATCGCTTCGTTTAGATAATCGGTCAGACCCGCCTGGTAACACCAGCGCTGCTCGGTGTTATTGACCTGATCCTGGAAGACGATTTCCACGCCGGGACACAACACCGCCTTCGCCTTCAGCAAATGGGTCAGACGGGATATCGAGAAGCGGGGGCTATCTAAGAAACGCTCGTCCGGCCAGAAATGGACGCTGGTGCCGGTATTCCGCTTAGGACAGGTGCCGACCACGCTCAGATCTTCGACCTTATCGCCATTCTCGAACGCGATGCGGTAGATATTGCCGTTGCGGCGCACCGTCACCTCAACCCGGGTGGACAGGGCGTTGACCACCGAAATCCCCACCCCGTGCAGACCGCCGGAGAATTGATAGTTTTTATTGGAGAACTTGCCGCCGGCATGCAGACGGCAGAGGATTAATTCCACCGCCGGCACGCCCTCTTCGGGATGGATATCCACCGGCATACCGCGGCCGTCGTCGGTGACCTCCAGCGACTGATCGGCATGCAAAATCACATCAATGCGCCGGGCGTGGCCGGCAAGCGCCTCGTCGACGCTGTTATCGATGACTTCCTGTCCAAGATGATTGGGCCGCGAGGTGTCGGTGTACATCCCCGGACGGCGGCGGACCGGTTCCAGTCCGCTCAATACTTCTATCGCGTCAGCATTATAGCTTGATTGAGTCATGGCTTGAATCATATTTCGTGACAAATTGTTGGAGAGCCTACCGCAAAGGCCGCCCTTCGGGAAGCAGATATTCTGTACGGCGTCGATTGCGGTCTCACCCGACGGTAAGCCCCAAAAAATGCACGATGGAGGATAAATAATGGTCAAAACCGACGAAAGCGTGGTTGCCGCCCGACTCAACGGTCTGGCGACAGTGGGTGTAGTAGGCCACCGCCTGGCGATAATCGAGGATCTCGTCGCCGCTTTGCGCCAGCAGCCAAATAAGATCCGGCGACTCCAGCACATCGACCTGCATCACCTTCAAATCATAGATATGCCGCGGCGCCAAAACATATTTCTCGCCGGTATAGGGGTTGAGGTTTTCCCCCAAATAGCCCGTGAGCAAATCAAACGGCCGCACCGCCGGATTGGCCACCACCGCCGGCAGCAGAAACGATTGCGACAGCCAGGTGGCATAATAACCGCCGAGGGACGAGCCCACCAGCCCCAGCGTTTCTCCGGCCCGCTCCATCACCAGCGTTTCCATCATTTCCGCCGCATCGGCAGGGTACACCGGCAACTGCGGCACCAGCAGCTCGATATCGGGATGGTGGCGCGCCAGCCAGGCGCCGAGGGCGGTGGCTTTGGCGGAAGAGGGAGAACTGTTGAAACCGTGGAGATACAAAAGCGTCGCCATCAGTAGCCTTCATAATCGGTGTCGGGCAGATGTTCAGTCCCGTCCAGCCGACGCACTTCGGTGTGCACCGCGCCGCCCGGCAGCAGGTCGAGATAGCGCCAGCCGGGACCCAGGGTGTCGATGGTGAAATTGGTGCAGTGCGGTTTGAACTGCACGCAGGTGGAGGGCGTCGCCAGTACGCGCCGGCCCAGCCAGTCAACGTCCAGTTCCTGATGAATATGGCCGCAGAGCAGGGTTTTTACCCGCGGATGCGGCTGCAGCACGTCCGCCAGCATATGGGCGTTGCGCAGGCTGTGCTGATCAAGCCAGATACAGCCGGAAGGGAAAGGATGATGATGCAACAACAGCAATGTATGGCGCTTGGGCTGGCCGGCCAGCGCCTGTGCCAGCCACTCCAGTTGATAGTCGCTCAATTCACCGTGGGGCACGCCGTAGACCTGGCTGTCTAGCAGCAGCAATTGCCACCCGTCGCTGATCAACACCTGTTTAGCGCAGGAGATACCGCACTCCGCCAGCACATCAACCATCGCCGGCTGGAAATCATGGTTGCCGGGCAGCCAGACGCAGGGCGCGGGTAGGCGCGCGATCCCGGTGGCGAAATGACGATAGGCCTGGGGCGAATGATCCTGCGTCAGGTCGCCCGTGGCGACCACTAAATCAAAATGCCGCTGTTCAGCCTGTACCGCCTTCAGCACCGCGCTGTAGCTGCGCAAGGTATTCACCCCGAGCAACGTCTCGTCCTCACCCGCAAACAGGTGAGTATCGGTGATTTGTAAAATCCTGATATTGGCCCCACGCGCCACAGGAAGTTTCAACAGGCTTTCCAAAGATTGTCCTTGGTTATCGAAATCTGCCTAACAAACAGGAACCGCCATGGCACCATACGCCAAACAATAGCGTAACCAGTCCGCAAGGAACTGGTTGATTTGATGTTTCTCATCACATTGATGTAACTTTTTATTCGGATAATCATAACGCGCTTTGAAGCGAGAGATCTGCTGACTGGAACACACTTCCGCAACCATGGCGTCATGATAGAGCCTGACGGTCATCGAGGGTAGGCTCCAGTAGCTGGCGACAGGCGCGGTCTGGGTGATTTCCACAAGCGTTGTGTAGCGGGTGGACTCCTGAATGGTCAGCAGGTAGCTGGCGCCATGCACCTGATAGGCGACGGTTTCACCCACCTGATTAATCGGCGGCAGCAACCGGCGCAGCTGGGCGAAGTTGGTTTCGCACAACCGCATCATTTCAGGGAAATCGGGTGTGTAGCGCTTTATCATTAATCGGTCCACTCTTTTCTCAAGGATTCATGGTGTAATGCCAGCCATTGCAGGGCAATGACAGAGGCGGCGTTATCGATAACTCCCTCCTCCAGCCAGCGGTATGCCTGTCCGCGGCTCACCGCATGGAGACGGATATCTTCATTTTCCTCCACCAGTCCATGGATACCCTCGGCTTTCAGCGCGTCCACCTCCCCCACCATCACCGTCAGGCGTTCGCTGGTGCCGCCAGGACTGGCCAGATAGCTTAGCATCCGTTTGCAGCGGCCCACCGCGAGTCCCGTCTCCTCAACCGCTTCGCGCCGGGCAACCTGCTCCTGCGTTTCTCCAGGCTCAATAATACCGGCCATCAGCTCCAGCAGCCAGGGGGTCGGGCTGCTGTCATAGGCGGCGATGCGGATTTGCTCCAATAATATCACCTGGTCACGCCGCGCATCATAAGGTAATAGGACGACCGCATGCCCGCGCTCGAAGATTTCCCGAGTCACCGTCTGGCTCATGCCGCCATTAAGCAGCCGGTGGCGGAAGTGGTAAAGCTCCATCTTGAAAAAGCCGTTATACAACGTCTCACGGGAAAGCATTTCAACATCATCACGGCCAAATGTCACCGGCGTGACAAAAGAAGAGGTCATCATAGCGCTCCTATTGGCAAATAACGCCGCCGGCCGGCCAGCTAAATCAGTCTGCCGGAAACTGACGGTTTATGATAGATTTTGTAAATAGCTCCGGCATGGCACGTTAAGCCACCTATTCCGTCCGGCAGCGTCTGCTAGAATTAGCCACAATTTTTTTAGTAGCGCTACCCTAGCAATTTTGCTGTTTCAAAAGGAATGCAAATGAAGAAACTGCTCCCCCTCCTTATTGGACTGAGTCTCGGTGGTTTCAGTGCAATGAGTCAGGCAGAAAATCTGCTACAGGTGTATCAGCAGGCGAGACTGTCCAATCCGGATCTTCGCCGTTCCGCCGCCGATCGCGATGCAGCCTTTGAAAAAATCAATGAAGAGCGCCCCCCGCTGCTGCCTCAATTGGGATTGGGAGAAGATTATACTTACACCCAGGGTTTTCGCGACAACCGTGATATCAACTCTAACGCGTCCAGCGCCGAGCTACAGTTGACCCAGACTATTTTCGATATGTCCAAATGGCGTGCCCTGACCCTCCAGAAAAAAACGGCGGGTATTCAGGATGTCTCGTATCAAACCGACGAGCAATCGCTAATTCTCAATACCGCTACCGCTTATTTTAACGTATTGAGCGCCATTGATACACTGTCTTATACCGAGGCGCAGAAGCAGGCGCTTTATCGCCAGTTGGATCAAACGTAAGCGCCCCGTGGAGGACGTCTTGAATTATTGGTGGGTTTGTTGTATGGCCCGGTAAGAATATGTTCCACTACGATGCCTAGTGAACCCGCATCCTATAAGGGACGGCTGTCAGATCATGGATAATCCGGCGATGATAGTGTCCACTTAAATTTTAATGGACACTATCACAAACTTCAGAACCACTAATTTCATATCACTCAAACCGGGATGGAAATAAAAATTATTAAAATCAATACAATGTGAAAATGCAATGAGCATAAGCGTGTAACGTAGGTTTACTGTCTTATACAACAAACCCACCAATAATTCAAGACGTCCTCCACGGGGCGCTTACGATCAAACGACCCAGCGCTTTAACGTCGGCCTGGTGGCAATTACGGATGTGCAGAATGCGCGCTCGGAATATGACACGGTTCTGGCCTCGGAAGTGAGCGCCCGTAATGATCTGGACAATGCGTTAGAAGCGTTGCGCCAGATAACCGGCATAGATTATCCGCAGTTGGCGACGCTGAATATCGCAAGCTTCAAGACCCAGCGTACCGATGCGATCACCAATCTGTTGAAAGAAGCGGAAAACCGGAACCTCAGCTCGGCGCGTCTGTCGAAGGATCTGGCCCGTGAACAAATTCGCTACTACCAGACCGGCCATATGCCGACGCTGGATCTCAACGCCTCGTCGACGGTCAGCAATACCGACTACAATGGCTCGCGTAATAATTCCATAACAAATCCCGATAAGCATATCGGCGGAAACGCTATCGGCCTGAATCTAAACGTACCTCTGTATAGCGGCGGTTCCGTCACTTCCCAGGTGAAGCAGGCGCAGTACAATTTCGTCAGCGCCAGCGAGCAGCTTGAAAGCGCGCATCGCACCATGGTCAGGACCCTGCGCTCGTCGTTCAGCAATATATCCGCCTCCATCAGCAGCATCGTCGCTTATGAACAGGCGGTAGTGTCGGCGCAAAGCTCCCTGGACGCCTCGGAAGCCGGCTACCAGGCGGGCCCCCGCACTATCGTCGACGTGCTGGACGCCACCACCACGCTTTATGATCGCAAGCGAAATCTCTCCCAGGCGCGCTACGATTATCTGATTAATCAATTAAACCTCAAATCCGCTCTCGGCACGCTGAACGAAGCGGATCTGGTGACGCTAAATAATACGCTCGGCAAAATAGTACCGACCGATCCGCAGACGGTGGCGCCGGAAAACGCCACGCAGGAAAACCGGGCCGATGGCGCCGATACGTCGCGCAACGCCAATACCGCGCGCAGTAGTGCTGTACAAACAGCCGTCCAGCCGCGCGCGACCCGTGTGACGACCGCGCCAGCCGCCGGCTGCGCTACCGGACGCAATCCTTTCCAGCATTAAGTTCTTTCCCGGCGGCCAGGCGAGACGCTTGTTTCCCCTCTTGGCCGCCGGTGCTGTCCCTTGCCCGCCCCTGTCCGCTCGAGCGATCACAGGGAAGTGTATAACTACGTAAAGATTCCGGCCGTAGGCGGCCCCCATGCTTCATTTATCACCGTTTTTCCCCTATTCTACAGTGATTTCTCTGGATCGCAGTTAATATCAATAAAGCAGGAAAATAATGAAACGCACTAAACAGATTAATCACGCCAGCTTTCGCAAGCATTGGCGCGCTTACCGTATGGCGCCCGTCGCGCTGGCCGTCGGTGCCGTTTTTGTACTGGCCGGCTGTGAAAAAAGCGACGAAAACGTATCGCTGTACATGAACAGCGACGACTGTACCCGCGCCAATCCCTCACTGAGCGAACAGTGCACCACCGCTTACAACAGCGCGCAGCAGGAAGCGGTGAAAACCGCCCCCAAATACGTCTCCCGCGCCGACTGCGTGGCGGAGTTCGGCGAAGATCAATGCACCCAGGTCCCGGCGCAGGCCGGCATGGCGGCGGAATCCCAGCACAGCGGCGGCATGTGGATGCCGTTGATGGCGGGCTATATGATGGGCCGCATGATGGGCGGCTACGCGCAGCAGCCGCTGTTCAGCTCCCGTGCCGCCAATAGTCCGGCGCGCGGCCAGTTTGTCGACGCCAGCGGCCGCGGCTACGGGGCGGCCACCAGCGGCCGGTCGATGACGGTGCCCAAGACCGCCCTGGCGCCCAAGCCGGCGACCACCCAGACCATTACCCGCGGCGGCTTCGGTGAGACCGTCGCCAAACAGAGCGCCATGCGCAGCAGCAGCGCCACGCCGCACCGCACCATGGGCGGCTAACGGGACATGAAACGAGTTACCATCAGCGAAAGGCCGGACTGGCGGGAGAAAGCCACTGAATACGGCTTTAATTTTCATACCCTGTACGGTGAACCTTACTGGTGCGAGGACGCTTACTATCAGTTCACCCTGGCGCAAATCGAAACGCTGGAGGACGCCACCGCCGAGATTCATCAGATGTGTTTGCAGGTGGTGGACAAAGTGGTGGCCAGCGAGGAGCTAATGACCAAATTCCGGATCCCCCGGCATACCTGGTCGTTTGTGCGCAACGCCTGGCAAACGTGCCAGCCGTCGCTCTATTCGCGCCTTGATCTGGTGTATGACGGCCAGTATCCGCCAAAATTGTTGGAAAACAATGCCGATACGCCCACCTCCCTGTACGAAGCGGCGTTCTTCCAATGGATTTGGCTGGAAGATCAATTAAACGCCGGGCAGTTGCCGGCCAACGCCGACCAGTTTAATAGCCTACAGGAGAAGCTTATTGCCCGCTTCGCCGAACTTCAGTCGCAGCACGGTTTTAGCCTGCTGCACCTGGCCTGCTGCCAGGATACCGAAGAAGATCGCGGCACGGTGCAGTATCTGCAGGATTGCGCCACGGAAGCAGGGTTGCCCAATACGTTTCTTTATATCGAAGAGCTGGGGCTGGGAGAGAAAGGGCAGTTCACCGATATGCAGGATCAGGTCATCAGCAACCTGTCCAAGCTCTATCCGTGGGAATTCATGTTGCGCGAAATGTTCTCTACCAAGCTGGAAGACGCAGGTGTGCGCTGGCTCGAGCCTGCCTGGAAATGCATTTTATCCAACAAGGCGCTGCTGCCGATGCTTTGGCAGATGTTTCCCGACCACCCCAATTTGCTGCCGGCCTATTTTGCCGAAGACGATTTCCCGCCGATGGACAATTATGTTGTGAAACCGCTGTTCTCGCGGGAAGGCTCTAACGTGCGGGTCTTCGAGCAAGGGCGGGAGACCGCGCGGGTGGACGGCCCCTACGGCGAAGAGGGGTCGATTGTACAGGCGTTTTGCCCGCTGCCCCGCTTCGGCGATTGCTATACGGTGATCGGCAGCTGGCTGGTTAACGATCAACCTTGCGGCATCGGCCTGCGTGAAGACAGACAGATAATTACCCAGGATCTTTCCCGCTTTTATCCGCACATTATCGTTGATTGATCCTGCGGCGGCGTAGTGATGCCGCGCCGCCGCCTCAGCCCACCTGCACCGACAGCATACTGATGGACCCCAGCGTAATACCGTCCACGGGCACCGTGACCGGCTCATCGCCGATCCGGCTGCCCAGCACATGCAGCAACGGCAAAAAGTGCTCCGGCGAGGGATTGGACAGCGCGGCATCCTGATGCTGCCGATAATGTATCAGCGGATGCGGTTCCCCTTGCGCGCAGAGATTTCAGCGCACAAACTGATCGAACGAAAGTGCCCATGGGTAGGGTTCAGCCTCGTCCTGCCAGCGTACCGTGCGCAGGTTATGTACTACATTGCCGCTGGCCATCAGCATCACGCCTTCATCGCGCAGCGCGGCCAGTTTTTCCCCGAGGGCGAAATGGTAAGCGGCATCGCGCGTCGCGTCGATGCTGAGTTGCACCACCGGAATATCCGCCTCTGGATACATTTTAATGAGTACGCCCCAAGTGCCGTGGTCCAACCCCCATTCGCCGGTATCGGCATGCACCGACACCGGCGCCAGCAGGGACTGTACCCGTTGCGCCAGCGGAAAACCGCCGAAATCGTGTACGGTGCGCGGCTGCGCCATGGCGGTGACGGCAGTGCCCTGTGTATACCAATGGGCCGAAATGGCCAATATGGCCTTCGGCCGCGGCAGTGTCTGACCCAGCTGTTGCCAGATACGGGTATAGCGGTTGTCTTCCTGCACGTTCATCGGACTGCAGTGACCGAGGAAAAGGGCGGGCATGCGTGGGCTACTCATCAGATATCCTTATTCGTTGTGTGTCGCTTACGGCGGCTGATGGCATCACGTTACCGCTTTTCGCCGCGCAAAGAACCGAGATAACGATGATGAAGATAATCAGGAAAATTGAATAACCGAGGCCAACAAATGAAAACAGCATTGCTATTTGGCGCCAGCGGATTAGTGGGTGGTAATCTCTTGTCCACCTTGTTAGGTCATCGCGCCTATGGGCAAGTCATTGCGGTAGTTAGGCGAAAGCTGCCGCTGCGCCATCCGCAGCTGACACAACTAAGCGGCGATATCGACACGCTGCCCGCGCAGACGGACGCGCAGGTGGCGGAGGATGTGTTTATCGCCCTCGGCACCACCCGCAAAAACAGCCCCGATCGGCGAGACTATTACCGCATCGAACATGATTATCCACTGTTGGCGGCGCTGCTGGCCCTTGAGCAGGGCGCGCGTTCGCTATCGCTGGTGTCAGCGGTGGGCGCGAGCGTCGGCTCTTACGCGTTTTATCTGCGTATCAAAGGGGAAACGGAGCGGGATATTGTTGCGCAGCGCGCAGCGCGGACGCACCTCTTTCGGCCCTGCATGATTCTGGGCGAGCGGCAAGAGCGCCGCCCGCTGGAGAGAGGGCTCAACCGCGTTTGGCCTCGGCTGGATCCCGTACTGCGGGGACGGGCGAAAAAATACCGCGCCATAACGGCGGCGGATATCGCTGCGGCGATGGTCGCCGCAGCGCAGCTCTCCACAGATGAAGTAATGATTTACACCTGGCAGGAAATGCGAAGGTTAGCGCTGGCTACCGACTGACGCAACCCCGGGCCCTGCCAGGACGGTCAGCTTACTTCGCGCGCAAGAGCGCGACGATAGGTCACCAGATCTTCAATGGTAAGCACCGGCATGCCGTGGTGCCGGGCGAAGGCCACAATTTCCGGCGCATGCGCCATGGTACCATCGTCATTGGTCACTTCGCACAGCACGCCCGCCGGCTTCAGGCCGGCGAGGGTGGTTAAATCCACGGCCGCTTCGGTATGCCCCCCGCGCACCAGCACGCCGCACGGCTGCGCGCGCAGCGGGAACACATGCCCAGGGCGGTTAAGATCGGTGGGTTTGGCGTTATCTTTGATGGCGGCCCGAATCGTCGTCAGGCGATCGGCGGCGGATACCCCGGTGCTGACCCCTTCAGCGGCTTCGATAGTGACGGTAAAGGCCGTCTGATAATGACTGCTGTTACGTTCAACCATCATCGGCAGCGCCAATTGCTGGCGGCGTTCTTCGGTCAGGCACAGGCACACGATACCGCTGCCGTGGCGAATGGCCAACGCCATCTGCTCAAAGGTCATGTTTTCCGCGGCGAATATCATATCGCCTTCATTTTCACGATCTTCATCGTCCAGTACCAGTACCCCGCGGCCGTTGCGCAGCGCCTCCAGCGCGTTTTGCACGCGTTGGAGCGGAGAACCGAATTCGGAAAGAAGCGTCTGATTCATAGTAAATAAAACCTCATAATTGATATGGATTACCAGAATCAGGGCAGACTTAGGAGCGGCCGCGAACGGGCCAAAAAATAACGATTGCGGCCATAGCCCGTTTGGACGTCGTTACTCTCTCCCATCCGGACTATAACCGTCGGCCCCGGAATTACACCGGATCTGCTGACCTCAGATTGCACGCAATCTGAGCGCTCGCGGGCTTCCTGTGCAATACTTTAGCCAGGTCTACCGCCGGTGGGGAATTGCACCCCGCCCTGAGAATGAGCGGAAATACTATAGCGACAACCCGCTGCCGAGGCAATTAGCAAACGCATAATTTCAATAAATGCTTTTGTTTCCACTCAGGGGGAACAGGCATTACACTTAATTCATTCTGATCAGTTAGGGAACCGACGATGATTGATCCAAATAAACTTGAACAGCTTGCCCGCCAGGTGCAGGAATCGCTGCCGAAAGGCATCCGCGATTTGGGCGACGACGTGGAAAAAAAGATCCGTCAGGTGCTGCAAAACCAGTTCAGCCGAATGGATTTGGTCAGCCGCGAGGAATTTGACGTGCAGACCCAGGTGCTGTTGCGCACCCGTGAGAAACTGAGTCAATTGGAACTGCGCCTTAACGCGCTGGAAACCATGCCGAAAAGTGATCCTCTGGTCAGCCCGGCGGCGCGGCGGGAGCGCCAGTGGCGGGAGCGAAACCCGCGGGCGTGAGCGGCGTGGACGACACCACCAGCGTTTCCCCCGTTGAACAGGCGGTGCCGGAGGGCGGCGTTGCGGACGACAAACCGGCTAAAGACACCTTTAAAAAGCTATAACGGCCGTAGCCCCCTTGCGACGTTAGCGGCAGCGATGACCCGCTGACGTGAGGCTCGCCTCGACCAGGGACGGCCCACACACCACCCACGGCGCGCGCCTTAACCCCGCTCGCCGCGCTTAATGGCGTTGATGATATTGGTGGTGGAACAGCCGTCTTCAAAATTCAGCACCAGCACGTCGCCCCCGTTGTCCCACACCTCCTTGCTGCCGGCGATCTGATGCGGCTGATAGTCGCCGCCTTTAACCAGTACATCCGGCAGCACGTCGGCAATCAGCTGCTGCGGCGTGTCCTCGCTGAAAGGCACCACCCAGTCCACCGCTTCGAGCGCCGCCAGGACGGTCATTCGCTGCACCAGGGGATTTACCGGGCGGCTTTCCCCTTTGAGACGCTTGGTGGAATCATCGCTGTTCACCGCCACGATAAGCCGGTCGCCCAACCTGCGGGCATTGGCGAGATAGCTGACGTGGCCCGCATGCAAGATATCGAAAATACCGTTGGCCATGACCACCTTCTCACCGCGCTGACGCGCCAGCGCCACGGCCTGCTTCAGTTCGCTTTCGGTCATGACGCCAAAGCCCGTTTCGGCGCGGCCGCGGATGGCGTTTTCCAGCTCGATGGGGCTGACGGTTGACGTACCCAATTTCCCGACCACCACGCCCGCCGCGGCATTGGCCAGGAAACAGGACTCCTCCAGACTATTGCCAGCGGCCAGCGCGGCGGCCAGCACACCAATGACCGTATCCCCGGCGCCGGTCACGTCGTAGACCTCCTGCGCCTGTGTCGGTAAATTCAACGGATCCTTACCCGGCTGCAGCAGGGTCATCCCCTGCTCCGAACGGGTAATCAGCAGCGCCGAAAGCTGATAATCGGCGATGATTTTCATGCCACGGCTCACCAGCGTTTCCTCATCTTTGTAAGCCCCTGCCACCGCCTCGAACTCGGACAGGTTTGGCGTCAACAGCGTCGCCCCCTGATAGCGGCTGAAGTCGGTACCTTTCGGATCGACAAGCACCGGCACGCCGGCGGCCCGCGCCAGCGTAATCATCTCGCGCACGCGAGCCAGCGCGCCTTTCGCATAGTCGGACAGCACCAACGCGCCGGTTTTCGGCAACGCTAGCTGAATACGCTCTAACATGGGAGCGGCGTCGACATCGTCGAAGCCCTGCTCGAAATCCAGGCGGATAAGCTGCTGATTACGTGATAACACCCGCAGCTTGGTTATCGTGGGATGGGTGGCAACGGCGACAAAATCGCAGGTCACATCCACTTCGCTAAGCCGCGCGCCCAGGGCGCGGGCGGCGTCGTCAATGCCGGTCAGGCCGACCAGACGCGAATGGCAGCCCAGCGCGGCGATATTCATCGCGACGTTGGCGGCCCCGCCGGGGCGCTCCTCAATAGCGTCCACTTTTACGATAGGCACCGGCGCTTCCGGTGAAATCCGGCTGGTAGGACCGTACCAGTATCGGTCCAACATCACATCGCCCACGACCAGCACGCCCGCCCGGCGGAAATCAGGCAAGGTCACTTTCATCCACTCGCTCCAAAGAGATCCTGTTCAAGGGTCGGAATAATATCACAGGCGGGAGAAATTCGCCCCCTGCGGCGCCTGGGTCTGGCCCGCCCGCGGCAGCGCCGCCACGCAGCCAAGCCGCTGCCGCCAGCGGGCGCCGAGGGTATCACGCCCCGCGAACACATGGCGCTCCCAGATTGCGGCAGCAACGCCGCCGCTCAGTCCAGCCATTGGCGCCAGCAGCGGCCGATCAAGGCGCGCTCGCGGGCGAACTGCGCTACCGGCACCCGACCGGGCAGCGCCAGATGATGAAGCGTATCGCGCAGCGTCGTGTAACTGGCGCGCAGCCCATCGGCATCGTCGCCGTCAATAATCCCATGCTGGGCCATCAGCTCGAAGATACGCACATTATCCGACCAGCGCGTCAATTCGGGCTTTTCGGCGGCGTGGCGCAACACCAGATACTGCGCCAAAAATTCGATATCGGTAATACCACCCTCGTCCGTTTTGATATCGAAAACGTCAGATTGCTTACTGGCCAAATGTTGCCGCATCTTGGCGCGCATTTCACTGACCTCGCGACGCAGCGTAGCGGGATCGCGCCCGCGGCACAGTACGCGGCGGCGAATAGCGTTAAACCCCTCTTGTAGGGCCGACGTACCATAAACCATCCGTGCACGCACCAGCGCCTGATGCTCCCAGGTCCAGGCTTCATTGAGCTGATAATCCTCGAACGCTGAAAGCGTACTGACCAGCATACCGGCGGCGGCAATGCGCAGCTGCTGCGCCTGCTTAAATTGGCGCAGCGCCTCCAGTTGCTGCTCCTCGTCCTCTTCTGGCACCCGCAACAGATATTGGCGTAGCTCGTCGCCATAGGCCGACGGCGCCGGTGGATGGTAGAGGGTGGCGGGATCGAGTAATTCGTCCAGCAGCAGTGGATGTCGCGCCAGCTGGCTGGCGATCATCGGCGACGCGGCGCACAGGCGAATCAAGTGCCCCAGCGCGCCGGGGTACTCCAGCAACAGCTCCAGATAAGTGGTGCGGGAGACGATACTGAGCAGCACCGGCGCCAAGCGTTCAAACGCCACGTCCGCCGCGTCGCCATCGCCGATATGCGCCAGCAACCGCGGCATCAGCGCGTCCAGCACTTCCCGCCCGCGCGGGCCGAGCGTGCGTTTCACCACATCGCGGCGAAAATCGGCGACATGCTGCGCCAGGCGGGGACAGGGAACCCCTGCGACGTCGGCCTCCGACGCTTGTGACATCGGCTCCTGCCACAACGCGGCCGCGGCGCCGGGCGTATCATTATTTTCAGCGTCGGGCGCATCATCGCCTATTAGCTCATCAAACACCACCCTCACCGCCTGCATATGGGCGGCCAGCGTCCGGGTGAGCTGCGGCCAGTCCGCCTCGTCCATGCCCCAGGCCAGGCGCGCCTGATTGAGCGAGTCGGCGGGCAGCGTTTGGGTCTGCTGATCGTTGATGCCCTGCAACAGATTTTCCAGTCGCCGCAGGTAAAGATAAGCCTCGCCCAGGCGCGCGCTTTGCGCCGGCGCGAGCAGACCCAGCTCGCCTATTGTCGCAAGCGTCGGCAACAGCGTGCGCGCCTGCAGGCGCGGTTCGCGGCCGCCGCGAATTAATTGAAACACCTGGGCGATAAACTCTATTTCACGGATGCCGCAGGCGCCCAGTTTGATATTGTCCTTCAACCCGCGCCGCCGCACCTCCCGGGCGATCATCTGTTTCATATTACGCAGCGACTGGATAACGCTGAAGTCAATGTAGCGGCGGTAGATAAAAGGACGCAGCATACTGCGCAGCTCCTGGCTGTAGGGATCGCCGTGGCCGCCCATCAGCCGCGCTTTTATCATCGCATAGCGTTCCCAGTCCCTGCCCTGCTCTTGATAATAATCCTCCAGCGCGGCAAAGCTCAGTACCAGCGGCCCGCTGTCGCCGAACGGCCGCAACCGCATATCCACCCGATAAACAAAACCGTCGACGGTAGGCTGGTCGAGCGCCTTAATCACCCGTTGACCGAGCCGGGTAAAAAACTGGGCGTTGTCCAGCTCGCCGCCGCCGCCGCGGGTGAAACCGTTTTCTGGGTAAGCGAATATCAGATCGATATCGGAGGAGAAATTCAGCTCGCCGCCGCCCAGTTTGCCCATGCCCAAAATCATCAGCGGCTGTGGGGTGCCGTCGGTGCCGCAGGGCGTGCCCCATTTGCGGCAACATGCATGCCACAGCCAGTCGCGCGTGGCGATAATCAGGGTTTCCGCCAGCTGGCTGAGCTGGGTCAGCGTTTCGCCGGTGTCACACAGGCCGAGGATCTGCGCCCAGCCGATACGCACCAGCGTATAGTGCCGGAACAGCCGCAGCTCGCGCATTAGCGTGGTCTCATCATCCACCGCCGCCAGCTGCGAGGCCAGCAGTCCAACATAATCCCGCCCCTCGCCCGGTCGAGGCGGCTGCGCCGTCAGCTCCTGCAGCCATGCCGGATGACTTATCAGCGCGTCGCTGATGAAATCGCTCATGGCCAGCGCAGGGATAGCTGAATCGTCCGCCGGCACCGGCAAGGCGGCCGCCGTCTGCTGCCCTTGCTGTTGCAGGATCGGCGGTAGAGGTCGCGTCATCATCAAAGAAACTCCTTGCAGACAAACAGGGCTTAAGGGCGGCCCGGTGGCCGCTAACGCGTCTTTGCCGCTATTTCAGCCAGAATCCCACCTGCGCCATCGCTTGCCGACGCAAATGTTCCCTATCTTCGGGTCCTTGCTGCACGATAGACTGATGCAGCGCTTTCCAGTGCATCAGATAGGTCACGACCTCGGCCGGCCGATAGGCGCCGGACAAGACATGAAATGCGATCAGCCGACGTTCCAGCCGCGGCAACTGTTGCAGGTATTCTTCATCGGATAGCGTGCGGCCGAACGCGACCTTCAATTCCGCGCCGCAGCGTGCAAGCGTCATGTCGGCGAACTGCCGGTAGGCGCCTGCGAGTTTTTTGCGTGTATCCTCATCGGCGTTATTCTGCCAGACGCTGAACATTAGCCAGGAGGTCAGCGCCAGTTTGGTTTGCAGATATACAGGCAGATAACAGATCGCCTGCGGATCCGCCCGTTCGGCGGCGATCAACGGAATAATATCCGCCAGCAGCGCGCGCAGCGCGGTCGTCGCTTTCCGGCGCACCAGGTTACCCATCACGTGGAAGGTCTCGCGTATCAGCGTGATGCCCTCCAGCACGCCTGCCTTGGCCTGCGAATCGCCGCGTAGCCAGAGCTCCTCATTATATTGCCAATGATCCAGCGCCAGATGCAGCGCCGCACTCATTCCCTCCTCCACCGTCGCCCGCGCGGCGGGATTAAGCAGCGGCAGCGGCCGGATTGCGCGCGGAGGATTTCCCCGCTGAAGATGATAACCGCGCGCGGCCTTGCTCAGGCTGCCCAAACGGAGGCCGCCGGCATCGCTCAGCGTCTTGGCGAAGGTAAACAGATCGCGGGCGTTGCCGCTAAGCAACTCCATTTCCAGTTCGCAAATCGGTTCACTTAGAGAACCAGCGCTGACTTCGCCCCGATCCAGCGCGACCTCGATCTGGCTTTCACCCTGCGTCACCCGCCATTTCTCGCGACCGAAATCGGTGGTGAACAGCGGCTTGAGCCGCGATTGCAGCGCGGCGGGACTTAGCCCCTCCGGCCACGCCTGCGCCTGCAGCCGTTGCAGTTCCAGCGTCGGCCCCGGCAGCGGCATATTATATTCGGGGTGCTGATGTAATCCGCCGATAACCTGCCCGGCGGTTTTCATCGTCATCTCATATTGCCTGTCCACCTGACGAATGCGTAACCCTATGCCGTGGCGGCGTAAATCAAAACCGTCCGTCTCAAAATACGTATTGGTCAATTGCCGGAGCGCATGACCGTCATGGCCCGTTGCCGATAACCGCTGCCGCAGTGCGGGCAGCGTCTCGGGCTGAACGATAAATTTTAACTCGATTTCTTTATTCATAGTGTTATATGGCCATACCGGTGAAGTTCATTGGCGCTTAAGCCATCCCTTAATGAGATCAACCGCTTGAGATGACAAGTGTTAACGTCTAATCATGGCCTTAATGGACAAAACGGACAAGCTCAACGGCACTTTTCATGCGAGGTGTGGTCCAAAGTTTTCATCGCTTTTGACGTGTTTTGTCATTTTCATCCCTCCCAACCGCCGCAGGCGGCCCGTGGATGCCGGCCTCATCGTGTAGTGGCAGCGGCAACGGCCTGGCGCGGGTCCGAGAGTAAAAGTGTTCTCATTTCGGACCCGACGTTGCGTCGTCAAACTGAAGCCACTACTATCGTGTAACAATTGCTTAAAAATGACGGAATAATGCTGAAATTACACCATATTTACTTCGCCGCGGTCGGTCTGGGTCTCGCCTGCGCCGCCAGCGCCGACGAGCAACGTTATGTTTCCGACGACCTGCTGACCTATATACATAGCGGCCCGGGCAACCAATATCGCATTATCGGCACCTTGAATTCCGGCGACGCCGTTACGCTTATCAGCCAAAACGACGACGCCGGCTTCGCGCAGGTGCGTGACGAAAAGGGCCGTACCGCGTGGATCCCGCTGGACCAGTTGAGCGTCCAGCCCAGTATGCGCACCCGGGTGCCGGCGCTGGAGCAGCAGGTGCAGGATCTGACCCAAAAGCTCAATACCCTCGATACCGGTTGGAATCAGCGCACCGCCGACATGCAGAAAAAAGTGGCCACCAGCGATGGCGTTATCAATGATCTCAAAGAGCAGAATCAGGCGATGAAGGACCAACTCACGACTGCGCAGAAAAAAGTCAACGCGGCGGCGGTTCAGCTTGACGATAAACAGCGCACCATTATCATGCAGTGGTTCATGTACGGTGGCGGCGTGGCCGGCGTTGGCCTGTTGTTGGGCCTGTTGCTGCCCCATATCATTCCCCGTCGCAAAAAAGATAACCGCTGGATGAACTGAGCCGCGTCCGCAACGGCGCCGGTGAATCGCGCGCGAGATACGGCTACACTCAATGGATAGTACCGATAAAGGCAACACCGGCTTTGCCAGGAGTGAATTGTGAAAAAATATCTGGTGGGCGGCGCCGTGCGTGACGGTATATTGCAGCTCCCCGTCACGGAAAGGGACTGGGTCGTGGTCGGCGCGACGCCGCAAGACATGCTGGCGCAGGGTTATCAGCAGGTCGGCAAAGATTTTCCGGTTTTCCTGCATCCCGAGAGCCGCGAAGAGTATGCGTTGGCCCGCACGGAGCGCAAATCCGGCCAAGGGTATACCGGTTTCATTTGTTATTCTTCGCCGGAAGTCACGTTGGAAGAGGATTTGCGCCGCCGCGATCTCACCATCAACGCCATCGCCCGCGATGACCAGGGCAATCTGATCGATCCCTATCAGGGGCAGCGCGATATCCGCCTGCGCTGGCTGCGTCATGTCTCCGACGCCTTCGGCGAAGATCCGTTGCGGGTGCTGCGGGTCGCCCGTTTTGCCGCGCGTTTTGCCCATCTGAATTTTCGCATTGCGCCGGAAACGCTGGCGCTCATGCAGCACATGACCGATGAGCTGCCGCTGCTGGCTCCCGAGCGGGTCTGGAAAGAGACCGAGCTGGCGCTGGCAACCCGCAACCCGCAAGTCTATTTTCAGGTGTTGCGCGACTGCGACGCGTTAAAAACGTTGTTCCCGGAAGTGGATGCGCTGTTTGGCGTCCCGGCGCCGGCCAAGTGGCATCCGGAAATCGATACCGGCATTCATACCTTGATGACGGTATCGATGGCGGCACGGCTATCGGACGATATCGCGGTACGCTTCGCCACGCTTTGCCACGATGTGGGCAAAGCGCTGACCCCGCGCGGATTGTGGCCCAGCCATCACGGCCATGGCCCGGCTGGGGTGAAAGTGGTGGAAGGACTGTGCCAACGTCTAAAAGTGCCCAATCCGCTGCGTGATTTGGCGAAGATCGTGGCCCAATATCATGACCTGCTGCACGGTGCCGAGAGCCTGACGCCGAAGACGCTGATAAAATTGTTCAGCGCCATTGATGTCTGGCGCCGGCCGGAGCGTCTGGAGCAAATGATCCTTGCCAGTGAAGCCGACGCCCGCGGGCGTACCGGTTTTGAAAACCATCCCTATCCACAGGGAGACTTCCTGCGCGAAGCGTTCCGCGTGGCTGTGTCGGTTACCGCGCACGACGTTATCACGGCGGGATTCAGCGGCGCCGAGATCGGCGAGGAGCTCACCCGGCGACGCCAGCAGGCCCTGGCCAGTTGGAAGCGACAGCAGGCAAACAGCGACACCGAAACCATTCAGGACTGAACCGCCGCCGTGGACGCCGGCACCTAGGGCGTCGACGGGCAGGACCACCCGCTGCTGAAGCAGTGCGCCACGCGGCCGCTGCCGATCCCTTCGTGGGGCACCTGGCCGAAATGAATACCGATAAGACCAAACAACCGGCGCCAAAACATCGCCACCACCGCCAGGATCGACCCCAACTGGATGATGACCTCGAAGGTCTTGGCCTTATAATCCGTAAAGCCAAGCAGGCTACCGACCAATATCATATGTCCCGTCGAAGAAACCGGCAGAAATTCCGTTAACCCTTCCACCACCCCCAGAATGAACGCAATAACCCACTCGTGCATATCCGCCATACAACGTTTCCCTCAAAGTCACGACAATAAAAAAGCGGCGATATGTAAACAGACCAGCCGCTAAATCTCCCGCAAATTGAGACAAACATACGGTAATTTGGTTGCAACCGCATGGCCAAATGATTACCGCTACGCTATTTTCAGACTTTTCGCCGCCCGCGCTCAATGACGACGCCGACATTGGCCGCCTGCGGTATAGCGCCGGGTTTTCCGATCTTGACGCGTATCCAGGGCAATTTAAACTGGGTCATCAGCCGATCCGCCGTCTCCTCGGCGATCCGCTCCACCAGCGCGAAACGCTTGCCGCTCACGAGCGACAGTACGGCCTCGGTGACATCCTCATAGCTCAGGCAGTCCGCGACATCATCGCTACGCGCCGCCGGGCGGTTGTCCCAGCCCATTTTCAGGTCGAAAACCAATTTCTGCAGGCGTTGCTGTTCCCAGTCATAGACGCCTATCACCGCCATTACCGTTAATTGCTCAATAAATACAATGTCCATGTGCCATACTCGGTTTTTGTGGCTATCGGATACCACTTCCTCGGGAATATGCGTATTATCCACAGATAGCGAAATAAAACGAATGTTGATGAATGGAATGTGGTTATGAATGCTATCACGATTGGCATGATAATCTTCGCCTACCTGTTCGGCTCAGTATCCAGCGCGATCCTGATCTGCAGACTCGCGCGCCTGCCGGATCCACGCACCAGCGGCTCCGGTAATCCCGGCGTCACCAATGTGCTGCGTCTCGGCGGCAAGCTGGCGGCCGCGTGCGTGATGGTATTCGATATACTGAAAGGGATGATCCCGGTGTGGATAGGCTACGGCCTCGGCCTGCCTCCGTTCTGGCTGGGTCTGGTGGCGATTGCCGCCTGTCTCGGCCATATTTATTTGCTGTTCTTTCACTTTCGCGGCGGCAAAGGGGTCGCTACCGCCTTGGGGGCCATTGCGCCCATTGGCTATGATCTGTCCGGCCTGATGATAGGCAGCTGGCTTCTGACGGTGCTGCTCTCCGGCTATTCTTCGCTGGGAGCGATCGTCAGCGCTTTAATAGCGCCCTTCTATGTCTGGTGGTTCAAGCCGCAGTTCACCTTCCCGGTCGCAATGCTCTCCTGTCTGGTGCTCCTGCGCCACCACGACAATATTCAGCGGCTGTGGCGTGGTCAGGAAAGCCGCATCTGGCGCCGCCGGCAAAAAGACCGGGATATCGACCGGCAGTAAAGCAAAAACTGACTCAGGCGACGAGCGCCGGCAATTCCTCCAGCGGCCAGCGCGGCCGTACCGACACCGCCAGATTGGCCTGCGTCCCGCTCTGCAGCCGCACCATGCCGGCATAAGCGATCATCGCGCCGTTATCCGTACAAAACTCAGGACGGGCGTAGAACACTTCCTCGCCCCGCTGGCGCATCATTTCCCCCAGGCTGGCGCGCAGAGAGTGATTGGCGCTGACGCCGCCGGCCATCACCAACCGCGAGAAACCGGTGAGATCGAGCGAGCGCCGGCATTTTATCATTAGCGTCTCCACCACGGCGTCCTCAAATGCCCGCGCGATGTCCGCGCGCGTCTGGTGATCATCGGCGCCGGCGTGAACGGTGTTGGCGGCAAAGGTTTTCAACCCCGAGAAGCTGAATGCCAACCCCGACCGGTCGGTCATCGGGCGCGGAAAAGTGTAACGTCCCGGCACGCCCTGCTGCGCCAGACGCGCCAGCATCGGTCCGCCGGGATAATCCAGCCCCAGGAGCTTGGCGGTTTTATCGAACGCCTCGCCGGCGGCATCATCAATAGACTCACCCAGCAGCCGATATTCGCCGATACCTGTCACCGCGATAAGCTGGGTATGGCCGCCGGAAACCAGCAGCGCCACGAACGGGAACGCCGGCGGATTTGCCTCCAGCATGGGCGCCAGCAGATGCCCTTCCATGTGATGCACGGCGACCGCCGGGACCCGCCAGGCATAAGCCAGCGCGCGGCCGATGGTGGCGCCGACCATCAACGCGCCCACCAGCCCCGGTCCGGCGGTGTAGGCCACCCCGTGGATATCCGACGCCTGCAGACCCGCCTGCGCCAGCGCCGCCTGAATCAGTGGCACGGTTTTGCGGACATGATCGCGGGAGGCCAGCTCCGGCACCACCCCGCCATAATCGGCGTGCAGTTTCACCTGACTGTACAGCTGATTAGCCAGCAACCCTTGATGCCGATCGTAAATCGCCACGCCGGTTTCATCGCATGACGTCTCAATACCCAATACGCGCATAATCATTACCACCCTTTTTTGCGGCGCACAGTCTATCATATTCTGCGCCGCGACGAGGCGTTCAGACCCAGCTTTGGCGTAAACCGCCATCTTTCCGGCGGCCGTCATGATAAAAATGCCGGCCTGTTGGTGACCGGGCACATAGCAGGATCCCGCGTCGACCGACCGCGGTCTTGCCCATAGTGCCCGTCGTCGCAAATATTAAACGATTACGCCGATTGATATTGGTTTTTTCATCGTCAACTCCGTCCAGTAGAGTTTTTTTTGCGCGCCTCGGGCGTTATTTTACCCCTGACATCAGCCGCTTGTGCCGCACGTGGAGCGCAGAGCATAAGATCATGCAGCACGGCGCTTTACAAAGCGGGCAGACTTGAAGTAAAATTCCGCACCATTTTGAAAAGGTTGGCACAGGTCAGCGACAAAATCCGAATTCTATCGAGGTGAGAGAGGCACATGCCGGTAATTAAAGTACGTGAAAACGAGCCCTTCGACGTAGCACTGCGTCGCTTCAAGCGTTCCTGCGAAAAAGCGGGTGTTCTGGCCGAAATTCGTCGTCGCGAGTTTTATGAAAAACCGACGACCGAACGTAAGCGCGCTAAAGCGTCTGCCGTTAAACGTCATGCCAAGAAACTGGCTCGCGAAAACGCACGCCGCACTCGTCTGTATTGATTTTCCGGGGTGCGAGCTACCCCGACCGCGTGATTAATCTGCAGACTTAGCTGTTGCATACGAAGGCCGTGCCATCCGGAAGGATTGCGCGGCTTGTTGTCGTTCAAGTGCTTACCTGACAGGGCTTATGGCTGGACGAATCCCACGTGTCTTTATCAATGACTTGTTGGCGCGTACCGACATCGTCGATCTGATCGATGCGCGGGTAAAGCTCAAAAAGCAGGGTAAGAACTTTCACGCCTGTTGTCCATTCCATCATGAGAAAACCCCGTCGTTTACCGTGAACAGCGAAAAGCAGTTTTACCATTGTTTCGGCTGCGGCGCCCATGGCAACGCCATCGACTTTTTGATGAATTACGATCGGCTGGAGTTTGTAGAATCCATCGAGGAACTGACTGCCCAGCACGGCCTGGAAGTGCCGTATGAAACCGGCTCCGGCCCAAATCAGCAGGAGCGCCATCAGCGACAAAGTCTGTATCAGTTGATGGACAAGCTCAGCGGCTTTTACCAGCAGGTGTTGAAGGCGCCGACGGCGACGCAGGCCGATCACTATTTGCAACGGCGCGGGCTAAGCGAAGCGGTCATCGCGCATTTCGCCATCGGCTTCGCGCCGCCGGGCTGGGATAATGTCATTAAGCGTTTCGGCCGTTCGGCCGAGGATCGCGCCGCGCTCAACGACGCAGGCATGCTGGTGGTCAACGACAACGGTCGAACCTACGACCGTTTTCGTGAACGCATCATGTTTCCGATCCGCGACAAACGCGGCCGCGTTATCGCCTTCGGCGGGCGGATATTGGGCGATGGGCAGCCAAAGTACCTGAACTCGCCGGAAACCGACATTTTCCATAAGGGCCGCCAGCTGTACGGTCTGTATGAAGCCCAACGACAGCATCCGGAATTATCCCGGCTGCTCGTGGTCGAAGGGTATATGGACGTGGTGGCGCTGGCGCAGTTCGGCATCGACTATGCGGTGGCTTCGCTGGGCACTTCGACCACCGCCGACCATATTCAACTGCTGTATCGCGCCACCGATCGGGTGATCTGCTGCTATGACGGCGACCGTGCCGGGCGTGAAGCGGCCTGGCGCGCGCTGGAAAACGCGCTGCCCTACCTGAGCGACGGCCGCCAGCTGCGTTTTATGTTTCTGCCGGAAGGCGAAGATCCCGATACGCTGGTGCGCAAAATTGGTAAAGAGGCGTTTGAACAGCGCATCGAACAGGCGCAGCCGCTGTCGACGTTTTTATTTGAAACGCTGATGCCACAGGTGGATTTAAGCAGCCCCGACGGCCGCGCCAAGCTCAGCACCCTGGCGCTGCCGTTGATAGGCCAGGTGCCGGGCGAGACATTGCGTCTCTATTTGCGCCAGCAGTTGGGCAATAAACTGGGGATCCTTGACGACAGCCAGCTGGAGAAATTGCAGCCCAGGGCAACGCTAAAGGCAAATATTTCACCGCAGCCGCGGATAAAACGCACAACCATGCGTATACTGATAGGATTGCTGGTGCAGCATCCGCGGCTTTCCGCCCTGGTCCCCACGGTCCAGGGGCTGGAGCAGGCAAGTCAGCCGGGTGTGCCGCTGTTTATCGAGTTAGTGCGGGCCTGCCAGGCCCAGCCGGGGTTAACCACCGGCCAATTGCTGGAGCATTATCGTGAGAGTAAATCTTCCTCACAGCTTGAAACCCTGGCGACCTGGAACCACATGATCATTGATGAGATGATCGAGGCGACATTTGTCGACACCCTGGCGAGTCTTTACGACTCCATACTTGAACACCGCCAGGAAGCGCTTATCGCCCGCGACCGGACCCACGGCCTGACGGCCGAAGAACGCCAGCAGCTTTGGTCGCTGAATCAGGCGCTGGCGAAAAAAACCTGAATGACGAGGCTTAATTGCCTATATCTGGCAGGACAAGACCCAGCGCAATGCCGTATTGGGCTGCGGCGCGAAACGAAGCCCAGATCTCTTGTTGGTGATGCGCTTTCACCAACCAACACCGATTATTACTCTGAAGTGTGGATACCGTCTTATGGAGCAAAACCCGCAGTCACAGCTCAAGCTGCTTGTCACACGTGGTAAGGAGCAAGGCTATTTGACCTTTGCCGAGGTCAATGACCATCTGCCGGAGGATATCGTCGACTCCGATCAGATCGAAGATATCATCCAGATGATAAATGACATGGGCATCCAGGTGATGGAAGAAGCACCGGACGCCGATGACCTGCTGCTGGCCGAAACCACCTCCGACACCGACGAAGATGCGGCGGAAGCCGCGGCGCAGGTCTTGTCCAGCGTCGAGTCCGAGATTGGCCGCACCACCGACCCGGTGCGCATGTATATGCGCGAAATGGGTACCGTGGAGCTGCTGACCCGCGAAGGCGAGATCGATATCGCCAAACGTATCGAAGATGGCATCAATCAGGTCCAGTGCTCGGTCGCCGAGTACCCTGAGGCTATCACCTACCTGCTGGAACAGTACGACCGCGTCGAGGCCGGCGAGGCCCGCCTGTCCGATCTTATCACCGGCTTTGTCGATCCCAATGCGGAAGAAGATATGGCGCCCACCGCGACCCATATCGGCTCTGAACTCTCCGCCGACGAAATCGCCGATGACGACGAGGATGAAGAGGACGGCGGCGGCGACAGCACGGACGACGATAACAGCATCGATCCGGAGCTGGCGCGCCAAAAATTTGTCGAGCTGCGTGAGCAGTACGAAATTACCCGTAATGTTATCAAAACCAACGGGCGCAGCCACGCCAAATCGGCCGCTGAGATTCTGAATCTTTCTGACGTGTTCAAACAGTTCCGCCTGGTGCCGAAGCAGTTCGATTACCTGGTCAACAACATGCGCGCCATGATGGATCGCGTGCGTACCCAGGAACGTTTGATCATGAAGCTGTGCGTCGAAATCAGCAAGATACCGAAGAAAAACTTCGTCACGCTGTTCGCCGGCAATGAAACCAGCGAAAGCTGGTTCAAAGCCGCGTTGGCGATGAACAAGCCCTGGTCGGAAAAACTGCATGAAGTCGATGATGACGTGCATCGCAGCCTGCAGAAGCTGCGGCAGATTGAAGAAGAAACCGGTCTGACCATCGAGCAGGTGAAGGATATAAACCGCCGCATGTCGATCGGCGAAGCCAAGGCGCGGCGCGCCAAGAAAGAAATGGTCGAGGCGAACCTGCGTCTGGTTATTTCCATCGCCAAAAAATACACTAACCGCGGCCTGCAGTTCCTGGATCTGATCCAGGAGGGCAACATCGGTTTGATGAAGGCGGTGGACAAATTTGAATATCGTCGCGGCTACAAGTTCTCGACCTACGCCACCTGGTGGATCCGCCAGGCCATCACCCGCTCTATCGCCGACCAGGCGCGCACCATCCGTATCCCGGTGCATATGATTGAGACCATCAACAAGCTCAACCGTATCTCCCGGCAGATGCTGCAGGAAATGGGACGCGAACCGACGCCCGAAGAGCTGGCCGAACGCATGCTGATGCCGGAAGATAAGATCCGTAAGGTACTGAAGATCGCCAAAGAGCCTATCTCCATGGAAACGCCTATCGGCGACGATGAAGATTCGCATCTGGGGGATTTCATCGAGGATACCACCCTCGAGCTGCCGCTGGATTCCGCCACCTCCGAGAGCCTGCGTTCAGCGACCCATGATGTATTGGCCGGCCTTACCGCGCGTGAAGCCAAGGTTTTGCGCATGCGCTTCGGTATCGATATGAATACCGACCATACGCTGGAAGAAGTGGGCAAACAGTTCGACGTTACTCGCGAGCGTATTCGTCAGATCGAAGCGAAAGCGCTGCGTAAACTGCGTCACCCGAGCCGGTCTGAAGTCCTGCGCAGCTTCCTGGACGATTAAGTCCTGTTTTGGCTGGCCGTTCCACGCCTGCCGGCAACGCACGATAAAACCCCGCGGCAACTCGCGGGGTTTTTTATTGGCCTCGCTTAAGCGGCGGTATGGCCCGTACGCAAGTCGTCCGTAGATGGGAGGGAGCGTGTCGGCCTGGGCGCGATAGGCCGCCAGCAGCGCGTCACCGCTCATGCGGTTCAGCCCGCTGGGATTGGGCAGTACCCATAGCTGCGTTACGCCGATGCGCACTTCCTGCCGTCCCCAGGTGGCGTTCCTTACCCCAAACGCCTGGCAATAAGCTTGCTTACCTAAAATCGCCAGCGCCTGTGGCTGATAGGTTTCAATCTTGGCCACCAGCCGTTCGCCGCCCTGGCGGTATTCCGCCAGCGACAGCTCAGAGGCTTCGGTCGTGGGCCGCGCCACCAGCATGGTGATCCCGCAGCCGGTCTCCAGTAGCCGCTGTTCTTCCTCCGGCCGCCGCTGACATGCCGTAAACCCCGCCATATGGATCGTTTTCCAGAAACAGTTGTTGAGATTCGCGAAATGCACCCCTTTATGTGCGCTGGATAACCCCGGATTGATGCCGCAAAACACCACCCGTAGCCCTTGTCTGAGAATATCTTCCATTATTGATCCCTCTCATTTATCTCTGGCCCTGGCGCCGGATAGTTAACGATTTTAACCAAAAAACAGCGATAAATCATCCATCTGGCGGGGATGACTATAGACCCCGTTGGCGCCATCATTTATAATCAACGCTACTTGGTCCCTTAGCTCAGTGGTTAGAGCAGGCGACTCATAATCGCTTGGTCGCTGGTTCAAGTCCAGCAGGGGCCACCAAAATTCAACTTAGAATCAGTTAGTTAAGTCACTTTTAATCAGTGGTTTTTTCTTTTATTAAAACCATTGGCGGCAAATTGGCGGCAAAGCGATCCTGATGCTCACCTCCCCTAATTCAGACATTGCCAAAACGTCGCTCAATCCGCTTCACTGAGTCAAAGGAAACGACGTCCTTTTATCCTCTGGACGCAATGAGAAGGCCCTAAAAAAGTCAATGAGTTCCTCCAGACCAAAAGTGGATTATCATTAGTACACTCGGTGGTACTGATAGCAAGATAACCCTAACCCTATCCCTGTCTATTAAGCAGTACAAAACCCCCGTGATAGCAAT
>NZ_JBLKSS010000124.1:31563-33595 GCF_047607725.1 Sodalis sp. (in: enterobacteria)
TAACCCTAACCCTATCCCTGTCTATTAAGCAGTACAAAACCCCCGTGATAGCAATAGGTAAACGTGCTAACGTATTATATTCCCCCCGAGGGCGTCCGCATGAAATAGATGGCGGGTGGCACTAAAATCCGTTATAATATTTTCATCGCCCTAAAATTCTGATAGGTTACTGAGTGTCTGGAAATTGTTACCCTAAAGATTCTTATATTGAATTTATCCCTTTCCCTTTATCAAGAAAATCATTGGGATTTTGCCATAAAGGCTTCACATCTTGATATTTTATCTATTGATTTCATTTTTCAAATTCATATGCTAGACAGCTTTCTATAGATTTTAATCCTGGCCTCTAGAACAGTTGTTTGATACAGGCGTCAATAATCTGAGAGAAAATGAACATTTGCTGGCGCATAGCAAAGGGTCAACGTGATATGGCGAAGAAGAGAAATTAATATTCGTTTCGGTAACGGAAGTCCTTGAAGCTGTGCTGGAAATGGCGATAAACTCTGTAGGTCAAATTGGGCGTGCGCTAGAGAGGCACCTTATACACCCTAATCAGGAAGACAATAACGTATACCCTAGCCTTATGTTTGCTTATTATCAAACTTACAACGAAAGAATTTGTGACGTTACTAATGCTTTTGCATTCAAAGACGAATACCTTGCCTGTGGAAGAATAAGAATGAGAATATCTGTTCAATGTTAAGATTCAGGATTGATGATACAGGGGATTCCAACAACCATTGATGAACACATCAAACATCGTTACTTGAATATCGATACGCGTCCCAATACCTAATCCACTCTGTTACATCATGATTTTCGCGAAGAAGTCAATCTATGCTTAAGCCGCTTTCAATTTACTTCTTAGACCCGCCGAGGCTAAACAAATTGGGTAATAAACAGTAGATAACAGACTGCGAAGCGACCAGAAGAGTTTCTTTGACGCTTGGTGATTAAATCAGTAGAAACCATAGGAGTCATCATGAATAAATGTTGTATGTTGATATTAACATTGCTTTTTTTACCGCTACCGTGTTTAGGGATAACCAAACAGGGCAATGCTTATCAACTCAAAGGCAAGATAAGCGGACTTTTAGCCACACATAATAAATGTTATGTGGCAATTCACGACGACGATTACAAATACTACTTTAACCAGTGGCACTTAGCCGAAAGTGATGCGATATGTCATTTTGCCAAAATGGCCTATTTGATGAACATGCCAGTAATCACCGAGGTCGAGATTGATTTAGCGCCAGCAAATGCCAATAACATACAATCAATTGAATTCTCAAATCGTGAAATTACTTGGCCACCGTATACTGAAGATAATAAATAATTTATCAATACACGGCTGTTTCCGACAGGATGCTATTTTACCAAGACACTCAGGCGCTGTTGCAGGTAACCTGTGGTCACAGGTCAAGGTATGCCTTATCTGAAAAGGCCGCAGAAAATATATTTATGGACGGCCTTTTCAAAGGGACCTACACCCTATGAGCGGTATATAAATAGGGTAAGGAACTCGGCATTGCTTTACCTATCACCGCACTGGGCGTCAACCGGTTGCGTCTACGTATAGGGCAACACGGTTTCTCTTTCACCTGTGTCCAAAAAATCATATCCGCCAGCGCCGCAAATTGACCAGCGATAAGAAGAGGAAGTTAACCATGATACTCGCCCGTTTGGCGGGCGATGATCAATACTCCGCGGCCGTTTCGTTGTGCGCTGGCTGGTCTTTCCAGCCGTGATGCCTCTGGTTTAGCAGCAATGCTCCTAACGCGGCCAGAATCGCCAGTGAAATGGCATAAACGGCAATCGGCCACCATTCCCCGCCGGCGCTGCTTTGCAGTGCGACGGCAATAAACGGTAATGTTCCTCCGGCGATGGCGCCCGCAAGCTCACGGCTGCTTGCCATACCGGTGTAGCGTATATGAGGAGGAAAGGCCTCTGACAGCATAGCCGCCTGCGCGCCGAGTGCTGGTTCCGGTCACGTCCGATCACTGATTCCGGTCGCCCGATCAGCGATTCC
>NZ_JBLKSS010000125.1:0-32845 GCF_047607725.1 Sodalis sp. (in: enterobacteria)
ATGCCATACCCCCGGAAGCTAAAAGTCTCCAGAGTATGGCGGAACAGAAGATGAGCGATCGGACAGAATCGGAATCGCTGATCGGGCGACCGGAATCAGTGATCGGGTGAAATCGGAATCAGTGATCGGACGTGACCGGAACCAACATCTTCCACATAATGAAACAGCGCCTTGGTCAAAGGCGGCATGATGGCATCAATATATTCAGCGGTATATTGCCGGATACGCTGGCTAATATCGGTGGCGGCGTTTAAGCCATATTCAAAAAAATAGAGCGCCATGCGTATCTCATTGGCGCTGACGTCTAGCACCGAATGGGTGCTGATAAACGCATACAGCGGCAGATACTCGTTGATCTCGTTAATGGCCAGGTAGAGATCCATGCCGTACTGTTCCCAGTCGAAAATAATGCCTGCAATGCTCGGGTTTTGCTCAAGTAAGGCCAATAAATCCTAGCTGCCGGTGGGATAGACAATGTGATAGCCCTGATCGGTCAGCGCCTGTGCCAGCTCCCGCACCGGTTCGGCTTTATAAAACACATGTTCCGGCAAAAGTATTGCAATGATGTTCATTCAACGCATCCTATCGTGGGTCCTTCGCTCAGTTATTTCGGCCGAACGTTAAGCATAGCCGGCATTGCGGCTGGCCGGGCGCCGCCAAAGCACATCGCCGGCCGCAAAAAAAACATCTCGCAGGCGCGAACATGCGGGGTGTGAGACATCGCCGGTCTGGCCCGGGCAACGAGCGCCGGCGTCAGGCGTCGGTCACTCAGCAATAGCCATAGTTCATCAGACGGTGATAACGGCGGTTGAGCAACTCTTCCTCGTTGAGACCGTCAAGCTCGGCCAAATCGTCCAGCAGTTGCGTTTTCAGCGCGGCGGCAATGGTCGGCACGTCGCGATGGGCGCCGCCCAGCGGCTCCGGCACGATGCTGTCGATAAGCTCCAGCTCTTTCAGGCGCGAGGCAATAATGCCCATCGCTTCGGCGGCGATGGGCGCTTTGTCCGCGCTTTTCCACAAAATAGAGGCGCAGCCTTCCGGGGAGATCACCGAATAGGTGCTGTACTGCAACATGTTGACCTTGTCGCCCACGCCAATCGCCAGCGCGCCGCCGGAGCCGCCCTCGCCTATCACGGTGCAGATCACCGGAACCCGCAGGCCCGACACTTCGCGCAGGTTTTTCGCGATAGCCTCGGACTGGCCGCGCTCTTCGGCGCCGACACCCGGGTAGGCGCCCGGCGTATCGATGAAGGTAAGCAGCGGCAGATTGAACCGATCCGCCATCTCCATCAGCCGCAGCGCCTTGCGGTAACCTTCCGGCGCCGGCATCCCGAAGTTGCGGCGGATTTTCTCTTTCGTTTCCCGCCCTTTCTGGTGGCCGATGATCATGACTGGCCGCGAATCCAGACGCGCGATGCCGCCGACGATGGCTTTATCATCGGCATAGGCGCGATCGCCCGCCAATTCGTCAAAATCGGTGAAGATATGTCGCACATAATCCAGCGTATAGGGACGCATCGGATGTCGCGCCAGCTGGGCGATTTGCCAGGCGCCCAGATCGGAGAAAATTTTCCGCGTCAGCTCCACGCTTTTTTCACGCAGGCGCTGTACCTCTTCATCCAGATTAATATCTAATTTTTCGTCTTGACGGCTGACTGTGGTCAGCGAGTCAATTTTCGCTTCCAGCTCTGCAATCGGCTGTTCAAAATCAAGAAAATTCTGACTCATAGTATTCCTATATTAGTCAAATTCCAGTTCCACCTGTTCATTTCCCACAAGTGTTCGCAAGTCATTCAGTAAACGGTCAGTCGGCGTCACCCGCCAGGTTGCCCCAAAGCGCAGCCGCGCGCGCGCATCTTGCCGTTGATAATAAAGATGCACTGGAATCGTCCCCGATCGATGCGGTTCCAACGATAAACGGAGACGGTTTAAAAGCTGGTCATCAATTTGCCTGTCGGTCAGCGAGATAGCAAGCCCGCGCGCATATTTTTCACGTGCTTCGCTAATATCCATCAATTCGCGGGCGGTCATCTTCAGTCCACCGTTGAAATCATCAAAGCTGACCTGTCCCTGAGCGATAAGGATACGGTCTTTTTCCAGTAAATGCTGGTATTTTTCCAGTGCATCCGTGAACAGCATAACGTCCAGCCGGCCGGAACGATCGTCTAGCGTACAAACGCCGATCCGGTTGCCCCGCTTGGTGACCATCACCCGCGCGGACAGCACCAGCCCCACCGTGGTCACCATTTTGCCGCGCTCGGTGGGGTGCATATCCTTCAGGCGCACCCCGCCGGCATAGCGTTCAATCTCGCGCAGATATTGGGTGATGGGATGCCCGGTCAAGTACAGGCCGAGCGTTTCACGTTCGCCGTCCAGCACCACCTGCTCCGGCCATGGCGCCACGGTACTGTAGGAGGCTTCCACCGCTTCCGGCTCCTCCGCAAGCACGCCGAACATATCGCCCTGACCAATGGCCTCGGCTTTGGCATGCTGATCGGCGGCCTTGAGCGCGTCGCCGAGAGAATTCATCAGCGCGGCGCGGTGCGGCCCCAGGCGGTCGAAAGCGCCGGACATAATCAGCTTTTCCAGCACGCGGCGATTGAGTTTTTTGATATCGGTGCGCGCGCACAGATCAAACAGTTCACGGAAATGACCGTCCTGATTGCGCGCCTCGATGATCGCTTCGATAGGCCCTTCCCCCACGCCTTTGATGGCGCCGATGCCGTAGACTATCTCGCCCTCTTCATTGACGTGAAAATGGTACTGGCCGCTATTGATATCCGGCGGCAGGACTTTCAGGCCCATGCGCAAACATTCGTCAACCAGCCCCACGACCTTTTCGGTGTTGTCCATATCGGCGGTCATTACCGCCGCCATGAACTCGGCGGGATAATGAGCTTTCAACCACAGCGTCTGATACGACACCAGCGCATAGGCGGCGGAGTGGGATTTGTTGAAGCCGTAGCCGGCGAATTTCTCCACCAGATCAAAGATCTTCATCGACAATTCGCCGTCGACGCCGATACTTTCCGCGCCGACTTTGAATACCGAGCGCTGTTTGGCCATCTCCTCCGGCTTTTTTTTCCCCATCGCGCGGCGCAGCATATCCGCGCCGCCCAGGGTATAACCCGCCAGCACCTGGGCTATCTGCATCACCTGCTCCTGGTAAAGGATGATGCCGTAAGTCGGCTTCAGCACGGGTTGCAGCGAGGGGTGCTGCCACTCGATATCGGGGTAAGAGATGGCTTCACGGCCGTGCTTGCGGTCGATAAAGTTGTCCACCATGCCCGATTGCAGCGGGCCGGGCCGGAACAGCGCCACCAGCGCGATCATGTCCTCGAAACAGTCGGGCTGCAGGCGCTTTATCAGATCCTTCATGCCACGCGATTCCAGCTGGAATACCGCAGTGGTTTCGGAACGCTGCAGCATATCGAAGCTTTTCTTATCCTCCAGCGGGATAGCCGCGATATCGATGGGCTCCAAACCCTGACGGGCGCGTCGGGCGTTGATCATTTCCAGCGCCCAATTGATGATGGTCAGCGTGCGCAGGCCGAGGAAGTCAAACTTCACCAGGCCGACGTACTCCACATCGTTTTTATCGAACTGGGTAACAGGATGGTTGCCTTCGGCATCGCAATAAAGCGGCGCGAAATCGGTAATTTTGGTGGGCGCGATCACCACGCCCCCGGCGTGTTTGCCGGCATTGCGCGTTACACCTTCGAGCTTGCGCGCCATATCAATCAGCGCCTTGACCTCTTCGTCGGCGTCATAGATAGCCTGTAATTGCGGCTCCGCGACGAAGGCTTTTTCCAGCGTCATGCCGGGATCGGGCGGCACCAGCTTGGAGATGCGATCCACAAAGCCGTAAGGATGGCCCAGCACCCGGCCGACGTCGCGGATGACCGCTTTGGCCGCCATGGTACCGAAGGTGATAATTTGCGAAACCGCGTCGCGGCCGTAGGTCTCGGCCACGTGGTCAATCACCAGATCGCGCTTCTCCATGCAGAAGTCGACGTCGAAGTCCGGCATCGATACGCGTTCCGGGTTCAGGAAACGTTCAAACAGCAGATCGAACGCCAGCGGGTCAAGATCGGTGATTTTCAGCGCATAGGCCACCAGCGAGCCCGCGCCGGATCCGCGGCCCGGCCCGACCGGTACGCCGTTATCCTTCGACCACTGGATAAACTCCATCACTATCAGGAAGTAACCCGGGAACCCCATCTGGTTTATCACCTGCAGCTCGATGTCCAGACGTTCGTCGTAGGCCGGGCGCTGCTCACGCCGCCTATCGACATCGGGAAACAGGAATGCTAGCCGTTCCTCCAGGCCTTCGCGCGCGCATTTGACCAGATAATCCTCGGTGGACATTTCGCCGGTCGGAAACTGCGGCAGGAAATATTCCCCGAGGCGGATGGTGACGTTGCAGCGCCGGGCGATTTCCACGCTGTTGGCCAGCGCTTCCGGCAGATCAGCGAACAGCTCGCACATCTCCTCCTCGCTGCGCATATACTGCTGCGGGCTATAATTGCGCGGCCGTTTGGCGTCATCGAGGGGAAAGCCGTCATGAATCGCCACCCGGATTTCATGGGCGTCGAAATCGTCTGCGCTGGTAAAACGCACGTCATTGGTGGCCACTACCGGTAGGCCTCGATGCGCCGCCAGCTCCACCGCGGCGTGCAGGTAGCTTTCTTCGTCCGCCCGGCCGGTGCGGATAAGCTCCAGATAGTAGCGGTCCGGGAAATAGCGCTCGTAGAACGCCAGGCACTGTTCCACCTGGAGCATATTGCCGCGCATCAGGTATTTGCCGACATCCCCTTTGCGCGCCCCGGAGAGCAGAATCAATCCCTCGTTATGCTCAATCAGCCAGTCGCGATCGATAACCGGCCCGGCGGCGCCGTATCCGCGCTTATAGGCGTCCGAAATCAGCAGGGTCAAATGCTGGTAGCCCACATTATTGGCCGCCAGAATGGTCAATTCCGCCAGTTCGTCGCCCAGCATCTCGCTTTGCACAAAAAAATCCGCGCCAATAATCGGTTTGATGCCGGCGCCATGGGCGCTGCCGTAAAATTTAACCAGCCCGCATAAATTGGTGAAATCCGTGATGGCCAGCGCCGGCATATGCAGGGCCGCGGCTTTTTTTACCAACGGGCCGACTTTGACCAGCCCATCGATCATGGAGTAGTCGCTGTGTACGCGCAGGTGAATAAAACGTGGTTCGGCCATAAATGCTACCCGATGTGAAGTGTTGGCGCGACGATCGCGCCGCGCGACAATGACAGGTTCATGCCGGCTCCAGCAACCGCCGGACCGGAGCAAAGCTTCGTCGATGATGCACGGTCGCCCCATGCAGCGCCAGCTTTTCCAGATGAAAAGCGGTGGGATACCCCTTATGCTGGGCGAATCCATATTCGGGGAACTGCAGGTGCAGCGCGGCCATCTCCCGGTCGCGGGTCACTTTGGCAATGATAGAGGCGGCGCTGATTTCGGCCACCCGGCTATCGCCTTTCACTACCGCCTGCGAAGGCATTGGCAGCAGGGGGCAGCGGTTGCCGTCCACAAGAACAAAATCCGGCGCGACGGCCAGACCCGCGACAGCCCGCTGCATCGCCAGCAGCGTGGCCTGGAAAATATTGATCTGGTCAATTTCATAGGCTTCGGCACGGCCCACGCTCCAGGTCAGCGCGCAGCGGGTGATGTCCTCATACAGCGCCTCGCGCCGCTTTTCACTTAGCTTTTTCGAGTCCGCCAGCCCCGTCACCGGCCGGGCGGGATCCAGGATAACGGCGGCGGTCACCACCGCGCCCACCAAAGGCCCGCGTCCGACTTCGTCGACGCCGGCGATAAGCGTCGCCGCAGGATAGATAAAAGGTTCCGTCATGCGTATATCACTAACCTGCAAGAGTATTATCGGTTAATCAGCGCCAGCACCGCGCGCGCCGCCTGTTCATCGGCGTTGCAGCGAATCTGCTGATGCAATTTGCGGAACGTGGCCAGTAGTGCCGCGCGCTGGTCATCATCGTCGAGCAGCTCGATGACGGCCGTCGCCAGCGCGTCCGGCCGGCACGCCTCCTGCAATAATTCCTTGACCAGCTCACGTCCGGCCAGCAAATTGGGCAGCGATACCCACGGGGTTTTCACCAGCTGCCGCGCCAGCGCGAACGTCATCGGCTTCATGCGGTAACCCACCACCATAGGGCACTTCGCCAGCATACACTCAAGCGACGCGGTGCCGGAGGTCAACAGGGCGGCATCAGCGGTAATCATCGCCTGACGGGCCTGATTGTCCAGAAGCCTGACCGACAACGCCGGCGCCACCTCTGCCTTGATGTGCACAAACTGTGCCCGCCGGGCCGGATTCACCAACGGCACGACAATCTCCAGCCCAGAGAAACGCTGGCTTACCCGCTCGGCGGCCCGCAGAAAGTCCGCGCTCAGCATCGCCACCTCGCTTTGGCGGCTGCCCGGCAGCAGCGCCAGACAGCGCGCGGCGGCGGGAATGCCCAATTCCTGCCGCGCGGCGGCTTTATCCGGATCGAGAGGCATGGCGTCCGCCAGCGTATGGCCGATAAACTGGCAGGGGACATTGTGGCGGTCGTAAAACGCCTTTTCAAACGGCAGGAAAGCCAACACATTATCCGTGGCGCGGCCGATTTTGAACACCCGCTTTTGCCGCCAGGCCCAGACCGAAGGGCTAACGTAATGAATAGTGCGGATGCCGCGCCGCTTGAGGCGGCCTTCCAACGTAATCGTAAAATCCGGCGCGTCGATACCGACAAAAACGTCAGGCCGCAACGTGGCGAAGCGGCGGGTCAGGTCTCGGCGGATGCGCAACAGCCGCGGCAGGCGCTCAAGCACCTCGACGATACCCATCACCGCCAGTTCTTCCATGTCATACCAGGCTTCCATCCCTTCCGCCTGCATACACGGACCGGCGACGCCGACAAAGCGGACCTGCGGTAAATGGCCGCGCAGCGCGCGTATCAGCCCGGCGCCGAGAATATCGCCGGAGGTCTCTCCGGCTACCAGACCGATGGTAATGGGACGTGCCGACATAATCAGCGGATAATACCGCGCTGCGAGCGTGACAGGAAGTCCAGGAAGGTATTTACCACCTGATGCTCCTGCGCCAGCGCTTCCAGCTCCGATTTGGCTTCGTCGAGGGTTTTGCCGCTGCGGTAAATAATTTTATAGGCGGCGCGTATCGCGTGAAGCGCGGCGCGATCGAAACCGCGGCGCTTCAACCCTTCTATGTTCGGGCCGAATGGTGTGGCGTGATTGCCCTGGGCGATAACGAAAGGCGGCACATCCTGGGCAACGCCGGAACAGCCGCCGACCATGACGTGGGCGCCAATGACACAGAACTGATGCACCGCGGTCATGCCGCCGATAATGGCGTAATCGTCCACCGCCACATGGCCGCCGAGCGTGGCATTATTGGCCATGATGCAGCGGTCGCCCACCGTGCAGTCGTGGGCGACATGGGCATTCACCATCAGCAAATTGTCGCTGCCAACCCGAGTCACTTCTCCGCCTTGTATCGTGCCACGATGAATGGTCACGCTTTCCCGAATCCGGTTACGGTGCCCGATTTCGACCCGCGTCGGCTCCCCGGCATACTTCAGATCCTGATTGACGTCGCCAAGGGAGGCGAACGGATAAATCTGGTTATCTTCACCGATGCGGGTAATGCCGGTCACCACCACGTGGGACTTAAGCACCGTACGCGCGCCGATTTCGACTTGCGGCCCGATAACGCAGAACGGACCGACATGCGCGCCGGCATGGATAATAACGCCCTCTTCCACGATGGCGCTGGGATGTATAAAGGCGGATTGATCAATCACGTATTCAGGCCTCCCGGCGACGGGCGCACATCATCGACGCTTCGCAAGCCACTTCGCCATCAACTTTGGCAACACCTTTGAAGCGCGCGACGCCGCGACGCTCTTTGATGAATTCAACTTCGAGGATCATCTGATCGCCCGGCTGCACCGGACGCTTAAAACGCGCTTCATCGATGGCGGCGAAATAATAGAGTTCACCCGGCGCCAGCTTACCCGCGCTCTTGAACGCCAGAATGCCCGTAGCCTGGGCCATGGCTTCCAGGATCAACACCCCGGGAAAAATCGGTTTGCCCGGGAAATGACCCTGGAAAAACGGTTCATTGAAGGAAACATTCTTTACCGCCCGCAGAAACTTCCCTTTCTCGAAATCCAACACGCGGTCCACCAGCAGAAACGGAAACCGGTGGGGCAACAATTCTAATATCTCTTCAATATGCAGAGTATGAGTGTCAGTAGTCAAAATACTCTTCCTGTCTTTAAAAAACGTGGCATTAACAACACGGCCTGCTTTAATCCCGGCAGGACAAAACAAGCAGGCCGCGAATATAATAATGGCTCGCCGGGCAACGGAGCCTCGACGCGCATTATCCTCTATAAGGGGCGGGAGCGATTAGTTTTTTGCTAATTTTCGCTCGATGGCTTTCATCCGCTTGCTCATATCGCTAATATTCATGACTAACGCGGCGGTTTTACGCCACTCTTTATTCGGCTGTAGCGGGATCCCGGATGAGTATACGCCGGGTTCGGTTATCGGACGCATAACCATGCCCATGCCGGTCACCGTGACTTTATCGCAAATGGCCATATGGCCATTAATGACGCTCGCGCCGCCAATCATGCAATAGCGGCCGATGGTCAGACTGCCCGCCATAATAACGCCGCCGGCGACCGCGGTATTGTCACCAATAATCACGTTATGTGCAATCTGGCACTGATTATCGATAATCACGCCGTTGCCGATGGTGGTATCGTCCAGCGCGCCGCGATCGATGGTGGTGCAGGCGCCGATTTCAACCCGATCGCCGATGATGACGCGGCCCAGCTGCGGGATTTTGATCCAATTGCCACGATCGTTGGCATAGCCGAAACCATCGGCGCCAATGACGGTACCGGATTGGATCAGGCAACGCTCGCCGATGACAATGTCGTGATAGACGGTGACGTTGGCCCATAAGCACGTGCCGGCGCCAATGCGGGTGTTCTTGCCGACAAAACAGCCAGGGCCGATTATCACGTCATCCCCCAGCACCACGCCGGATTCCACCACGGCGTTAGCGCCCACCGCCACCCGCTGTCCCAGGGTCGCGTCAGGCGCAATGACCGCGCCCGCGCCGATATCCTCGGCAGGCTTCGGCGTGGTGTCCATCAGCTGCGCCATACGGGCGTAAGTCAGGTAAGGATTACTAACCGCCAGCGCGGCGCCGGTGCAGAAAGGCAGACTGTCTTCGGTGAGCACCACCGCCGACGCCTGACAGGAAGAGAGTTTTTCACGAAAGCGGCTGTCCGAGAGAAACGTAATCTGGCCCGCTTGCGCGCTGTTCATGGAGGCAATGCCGGTGATGACGATCTCGCCATCACCGTGCAATTGTGCATCCAACTGCTGTGCTAAATCAGCCAGTCGAATTGAAGACATAACTTATTTGACCTGTTTCAGAACGTCAGCGGTAATGTCTTTGGCGTTGCTGGCATAAGCGACGGCGTTAGCATCGATAACGACATCATAGCCTTCTTTGGTGGCAACGCTCTTCACCGCGTCCTGAATACGGCTCAGAATTTTGTTACGTTCTTCCGTCTGGCGACGACGGTTGTCCTGCTCGAACGCCTGCGCTTTGGTGGAGAAGGTTTCGCGCTGCGCCCTCACCGATTTCTCCAGAGAGCTACGCTCGCTGGCTTTCATGGTGGAGCCGTCACGCTGCAGACGCTGCATCTTGGTCTGTAGGTCACGTTCCATAGACTGAAGTTCGGTGGCGCGGCCCTTGAATTCATTTTCGAGCTGTTTAGTGACCACGGCACGCTGCTGCGACTGCTGGAAAATGCTGGAGACGTTAACCACAGCAATTTTATCGGCAGCTTGCGCGACGGTGGAGGTAGCTAGTGCTAAACCCAGGCCCGCGGCATATAACCACTTTTTCACTATAAACTCCTTAACCACTCATTGTGTTTTGCTTCATTGTAAAGCCAGGCGACAGTGTAAACCTGCTTTTCACGCAACATCTTACGTCAATGCCTCTGTCGCCCTGCTCCTTGCCTGCACATCATCCCGTGTAATATTACCACGTTTTACCGATATTAAGCTGGAACTGCTCTGACTTGTCGCCGTCGTATTTCTTGACCGGCTGCGCATAAGAGAACACCAGCGGCCCCAGCGGCGACATCCACTGCAGGGCGATACCGCTGGAAATACGGATATTGCCCGGATCGCTGTAGTCCGGAATACCGGCGGCGCGGGTCGCGCTGGTATTTTGCCAGTCGGTGTCCCAAACGGTGCCGCCATCGACAAACAGCGAGGTGCGCACCGAGTTGGCATATTTTTCGCTCAAGAACGGCGTCGGTACAATAAGCTCGGCGCTGGCGATGGCCATCGCGTTGCCGCCCACGGCGTCGCTGGAGTTGTCTACCGGACAATCACTATAGCGGGTATTGCCTCTATTGCACTTATAATACGCCGCTTTCGGACCAATGGTATTGGAACGGAAACCGCGCACGGTGTTGGAACCACCGGCATAGAAGTTGTCGTAGAACGGCACATCCTTGCCGCCCAGCCCGTCGGCGTAGCCGGCGCGCGCCCGGCCCATCAGCACCCAGTTGCCGCTTTCGCTAAGCGGGATGTAGTGGCTGGCGTCGAAGGTGATTTTGTAATATTCGTTATCGGAACCAGGCACCGTCACCTTACCGGTCAGGCTGGCGCGAGAACCGGCGGTGGGGAAATAACCGCGGTCCAGATTGTTGTAGCTCCAGCCCATCGAGAAGAAGAAGTCATCGGCGCTGAAATCGGCGTCGCTGTCCGCCTTATCCGTGGTGACCACCTTGGGATTGATGCCGACGCTGTTCAGATAGCGCCACATTGTGACCTGCGGCTCCATATTGGTCAGATCGTCATGCACGTAGTCCAGGCCGAAATTCAGCGAATGGTTTTCGCTAATGGGGAAGCCCAGCGTGGTGCCCACGCCGTAGCTGCGCAGGTCGTAGTCCGACAAATCCGCGTCATCAGCGTTAAAATCATTGTAGAAGATCTTGCCGCCCAGGCTGACGCCATCCACCGTAAAGTAGGGATCGGTCATCGACAGCTCGGCATAGGTCTGGTAGTCGTTCTTGGTACCGCTAAAGCCGACGGAGTTACCGGTCCCCAGCCAGTTATCCTGCTGGATACCGAACTGGAAGCTGACGCCGCTCTCGGTCCCGAAGCCGACGCCGACGTTGATGCTGCCGGTGTTGCGCTCCTTCACCTTGTAGACCACGTCTACCTGGTCCGGCGAAGGCGAACCGGGCACGCGCTGGGTTTCGGTATCCATGGTTTCAAAGTAGCCCAGACGATTGAGGCGCTCTTTACCCTGATCGACCAGATTGCTGCCGAGCCAAGCGCCTTCCATCTGGCGCATTTCACGGCGCAGCACGGAGTCCTTGGTGATATCGTTGCCTTCAAAGCGTACCTGGCGCACGTAGAACCGGTTGCCCGCGTCGACGCTGACGTGCAGCTTGACCGTTTTGTCCGCGTCGTTAATTTCCGGCGGCGTCGCCACGCGCGGATAGGCATAGCCGTAACGACCCAGCAATTGCTTGATGTCGTTCTCCATCTTGGTGACCTTGGCGCCGTTGTACAGTTCGCCCGGCTGCACCTTGGCCAACTGCTCGATTTCGGCGGAGTGGCCGGCCATGTTGCCGTTGACCACCGTGCCGGACAGCTTGTATTGTGCGCCTTCGGTGATGTTCAGGGTGATGTAGATGCCCTTTTTGTCCGGCGTCAGGCTGACCTGCGTGGAATCGATATTGAAGCGGGCATAACCGCGATCGAGATAAAAGCTGCGCAGGGTTTCAAGATCCCCGGCCAGGTTTTGTTTTTGGTATTTGCGATCGCCCACCACGTTCCACCACGGCACTTCATCGCGCAGCTGGAAGCGTGAAATCAGCTCATCGGTGGTGAAAGCATGGTTGTCGACAATATTGATTTGCTGAATTTTGGCCGAGACGCCTTCGGTAAACACCAGCTTCAGATCGACGCGGTTGCGCGGCAGCGGCGTGACCACCGCCTTCACCGTGGCGCTGTATTTGCCGGCGCTGTAGTAGAAGTCCTCGAGCCCCTTTTCAATATTGGAAATAGTGGTGCGGTCAAGGGCCTCGCCGACCCGGACGCCTTGGGCATCCAGGTTTTGCTTGAGCATCTCCTCCTTCACCGCTTTGTTGCCGGAGAAGGTAATGCTGGCAATGGTCGGGCGCTCCTTGACCTGTACGACCAATGAATCTCCGTCACGCAGCACCCGGACATCCTCAAAGTTTCCGGTAGCGAAAAGAGCGCGGATAGTATTGCCGATATCTTCATCGGTCGCCGTGTCGCCGACACGGATCGGCATACTGAGTAACGCCGCACCGACGGCGACCCGTTGCAGTCCTTCGAAATGAATGTCCTTCACTACGAACCCGTCTGCACCGTATACGGTGGCGCTGCTAAGAAGCAGCGACGCTATGAGCAACTTTTTCATCGCCATCGTGGTTATGCGTTCTTCCTAACATAATCTCAGGCTATCATAGCCTGGAGAAATCATTGAAAAGGGCCAGACCCATTAGCAGCACCAGCAAAATCGAGCCGATACGGTAACTAAAGTCCTGCACTCGTTCGGACACCGGCCCTCCCTTGAGCTTTTCTATCGCCAGGAAGAGCAAATGGCCACCATCTAACACCGGTAACGGGAACAGATTGATAATCCCTAAATTGACGCTTATCAGCGCCAGAAACATCAGGTAATAAATCAAACCGTATTCCGCTGACATTCCTGCGCCCTGGGCGATAGAAATCGGCCCGCTAAGATTGTTCAGCTTAACATCTCCGGTTACCAATTTGCCTAACATACTGACCGTAAGCCGCATCAGCTGCCAGGTTTTTTCGCCGGCCTGGGCCAGGGCCGGGAGCGGACCGTACTGCCGCACGGTTTTGTATTCTGCCGGCAGCGGGATGATCTTCGGCACGACGCCCGCGAAACCTTCCACTTCCCCTTTGCCCACCGGCTTGCTGTCGGGTCGCAGGGTGATATCCAGTGAGCTGCCCTGCCGTTCAATGCCTACCCGCAGCGGCCGACCGGGGTTATCGCGTACCTGGGTCACAAACAGCTGCCATGCGGCGACCGGCTGACCATCGACTTTAACGATCCTGTCGCCGGCTTGCAAACCGGCTTTCATCGCGGCCGACCCCTGCTGGACTTCGGCAAGCACCGGCTCAATGCGCGGACCGAGGGGAATAATGCCCAGTGCAACAATGGCGTCTTGCTTGTTCAGCTCGAATTGCCAGCCGCGCAAATCCAGCGTTTTCCGCTCGCCCTGCGCGGCGCCGAACGGCGCGACGCCAAGGGTGGTTTCGCCGTCGCCAATCTTATCGATAAGCTGCAGGCGAACTGAATCCCAGTCAGGCGTTTCGATACCGTCAACCGACTTAAGTTCCATACCGGGAGAAATTTCGGCCTGCGCTGCGATAGACTTGGGGGCGACTTCGCCAATAACCGGCCGGTAGCTCGGCACGCCTATTAGAAACACCAGCCAATAGGCGAAAATGGCGAACAAGAAGTTGAACACCGGCCCGGCGGCGATAATCGCGGCGCGCTGCCAGACGGTCTTATGGTTGAACGCTTCGTGACGACGCTCGGGCGCGACGGTGCCTACCCGCTCGTCCAGCATTTTGACATAGCCGCCCAGGGGAATGGCGGCGATAACATATTCCGTGCCGCGTTTATCACGCCGGCGCCACAGCGCACGCCCGAAGCCGATGGAAAAACGTTCCACCGTCACGCCGCAGCGGCGGGCCACCCAAAAATGACCGAACTCATGCACCGTGATCAATACACCCAGCGCGACGATGAACGCGGCAAGACTCCAGAAAAAGTGCAGCATAAGCGCTCCCAGTCCCGACTCAGATAGCGTTAAAGACCAGCAGCATCAGACAGGCGAACACCGGCACCGCGGCGGTCAAACTGTCTATACGATCTAAAATACCGCCATGGCCGGGGATTAAATGGCCGCTGTCCTTGATGCCGGCCTCCCGTTTGAACATACTTTCGGTTAAATCACCCAGCACCGACGCCAGCGCCGCGACAACCGAGCAAATCAGCAGCGTAAGCGGTGCGGCGTCAAGGGGCGCATATTTGCCGAACAGCCAGGCTATCAGCGCGGAAGTGACCAGACCGCCCACCAGCCCTTCCCAGGTTTTGCCGGGAGAGACCTTCGGTGCCAGCTTGTGACGGCCCCGCGCGCGCCCGAACATGTAGGCGCCGGAATCCGCGCCCCAGACCAACAACATGACATACAATAGCCACCAGGCACCGGTAAAGTGGTTAATATCATAATGGTGCTGACGCAGCGCAAGCATGCCCCAGAAAAAGGGAAAAATGGTCAGGATACCGAACGCCAGCCGCAGTAGCCGGGATTCGCGCCAAAGCGTGGCGGAGCGGGGATAGCACAATACCAGCAACAGCACCGCCAGCCACCAGGCCAGGGCGGCCCATAAGGCATATTGCGCCTGCCAGACGGTCACGAACGGCCGATAGGCCGGTACGGTGAGCATCATCAGCGCCAGCAGCAGACCGCAGAGTATGGCAAACCAGATGCGCTGACTGCGGGAGGCCAGTCCCGCAAGCTGCCCCCATTCCCAGGCGCTCAGCATACACACTGCGAGGGTAACCAGGGCAAATCCAACCGGCGGCAACAAAAACAGTGCGGCGATAACAATGGGTATCAGGACAAAAGCAGTAATCAGGCGATACTTCAGCAAAAATCCCCCCTAGGATGCGTTGGCATCATTAGGTGTAGTTCCACCGAAGCGCCGCTCGCGTTGAGCAAAAGCATTCAGCGCACCTTCAAAAACAGCGTCGTCAAAATCCGGCCATAACACGTCGGTAAAAAACAGCTCTGCATATGCTATCTGCCACAGCAAGAAATTACTGATGCGATGTTCCCCTCCGGTGCGGATCACCAGATCCACCGGGGCCAGCTCGTTCATGCAGACCACTTGGCATAAGGCGTCCTCATCTATCTGGTCGGGACACAGGATGCCCTCTTGCACCCGAGCGGCGAGTTGCCGTACCCCCTGAATGATATCCCAACGTCCACCATAATTCGCGGCAATATTCAGGGTCAACCCGTCATTATTACAGGTCAGCGCCTCGGAGCGGCGGATGTGCTCCTGCAACCGCATACCGAAGCGCGAGGTGTCACCGATAATACGCAGCCGGACGTTATGCTTGTGCAGGCTTTTCACTTCGCTGTCCAGCGCCCGCATGAACAGCTCCATTAGCGCGGAAATTTCCTGGCTGGGGCGATTCCAGTTTTCGCTGCTGAACGCATACAGCGTCAACGCGTCGAAATGATGGCTGACGGCAAAGCTTACCGCGCGGCGGACCGACTTGACGCCGGCTTGGTGACCGAAGATACGTAATTTCCCCCGGCTTTTCGCCCAGCGGCCGTTACCATCCATAATAATCGCCACATGGCGTGGTGAGGAGGGAGGCAACGCTTTTGGCTTTTGCTGATTTTCGGACGACATCACGCTTACGTATTTCCTCACTAAGAATACCACCGTCTTACCGGAACGAAGGGCCCCGAACGCGCAAAAAAGCCGTGTGCGTACACGCCCTGTAACTGTTTTTACCCGGCTGGCCTTCATCGACGGGATGAGTGGCGCAGACTATATCATTTTGCCGGTCATCGAACAAATCAGCCGTCGCGGCGCATCGTCGCGTCACCGCCCGTAATACCTGACGCTTTGGTGAGCCATTTCCCGCGCCTGACCGTCGATGGTCAGCACCGCTTCCACGCTGTCCGGTTCGGGCAGATTGCTCTGTTCCAGCACCCGCCGATTGACGGCGGTAATATCGGTAAAGCGGATATCGCCACGCAAAAACGCCGCCACCGCGATTTCATTGGCGGCATTAAGCGTGGTGGTCGCCGCTTGGCCGCACTGGCTGGCGTCGACCGCCAGCTGCAGGCAGGGATAACGGGCGGCATCCGGCTGCTCGAAGCTCAGCGTGCCGAGGCGTAAAAAATCCAGCGGCGCAACGCCGGACGGCACCCGCTCGGGATAGGCCATGGCGTGTGCGATCGGCGTACGCATGTCCGGCGACCCCAATTGCGCCAGCACGCTGCCGTCGGTATAGCGTACCATGGAGTGGATGATGGACTGGGGATGCAACAGCACTTCCATCTGTTCGGCCGCGGCATTGAACAACCAGCGCGCTTCGATATATTCCAATCCCTTGTTCATCATGGTAGCGGAGTCCACCGATATTTTGCGTCCCATCGACCAATTGGGGTGGGCGCAGGCCTGCTCCGGCGTCATCATGCCCAGCTCGGCCAGCGATGTCTGGCGAAAGGGGCCGCCGGAGCCGGTCAAAATAATGCGCGACACGCCATGTTCCATCAGGGAAGCGTAACCCAACCCGCGCTGAAGTGGTTCAGGTAAACTCTGAAAAATCGCGTTATGTTCGCTGTCCACCGGTAGCAATAGGGCGTGATGGCGGCGCGCCTCGTTCATGAACAGCCGCCCGCAGGTGACTAGCGACTCTTTATTGGCCAGCAATACCCGCTTGCCGGCGCGCAGCGCCGCCAGCGTCGCTGACAGGCCAGCGGCGCCGACAATCGCGGCCATGACCGTATCCACCTCATCGAGCGCCGCCAGCTCGCATGTGGCCTGCGCGCCCGACAGCACGGCGGTGGCGGCACCCGCCGCATTGAGGTTGGCTGTGAGCGCCCGCGCCGCGGCGGCGTCCGCCATACAGGCGTAGTCGGGACGAAAGGCCAGACACTGCTCGGTCATCAGGGCAACGTTGTTACCGGCCACCAGCGCGCGCGCGGTGAATTGGTCGGGATTGTGCTTTACCACCGCCAGCGTACTGGCGCCAATGGAGCCGGTACTGCCAAGAATCGTCAAATGCCGCATGAAGTTACTTTTTATACCGCGTTGGAATATGAAGGAAACATCTAGTCTGAGACGATGGCGCCGTTTTGTCTATGGCGGCTCAAACAAAAAAAACGCTGCAGCGACAGCACCCCGCCAGGGAGGCGCCGCTGCGGCGTTTTTGATTCACCAGCGGATTAAATTTCCATTAATTCCGCTTCTTTTTCCGCCAGAGCGCTATCGAGCTTTTTGATCCAGGCATCGGTAAGCTTTTGGATCTCGTCTTGCGAACGGCGGTCTTCGTCTTCACCGATGGTTTTGTCTTTCAGCAGCGCCTTCACTTTATCGTTGGCATCGCGACGGACATTGCGCACCGACACCCTGCCCTGTTCCGCCTCGGCGCGCACCACCTTTATCAAATCGCGGCGGCGCTCTTCGGTCAGCGGCGGCAGCGGCACGCGAATAACCGTACCGGCGGAAGAGGGATTGAGCCCCAGATCGGAGGCCATAATGGCTTTTTCCACCGCCGGCGCCAGCGCGCGGTCAAAGACGGTGATAGCCAGAGTGCGGGAATCCTTGGCAACAATATTGGCCAGCTGGCGCAGCGGCGTCAGCGTGCCGTAATATTCGATCTGAATACCGTCAAGCAGGCTCGGGGAAGCGCGGCCCGTGCGGACTTTGCTGATGTGGTTTTTGAACGCGTCGACGCATTTTTCCATGCGAATCTCGGCATCTTTACGGATTTCATTAATCACGTTGCGAACCCTTGAGACTTGGTTATCCGGGCGGACCGTGGCCGTTGGTTGCCAGGCCCCGTTATGCATTACTTGATAATTAAGGTGCCTTCTTTATCACCCATTACCACCCGCCGCAGCGCGCCAGGCTTGTTCATATTGAACACGCGAATCGGCAGATTGTGATCCCGCGCCAGGGTAAAGGCGGCCAGATCCATGACTTTCAATTCTTGCTTCAGCACATCCTGATAGCTCAATTGATCGTAAAGTGTAGCATCCGGATGTTTTACCGGATCGGCGGAAAAGACGCCATCCACTTTCGTCGCTTTCAGCACGGCTTCGGCTTCAATTTCAATACCGCGCAGACAGGCGGCGGAATCGGTGGTAAAGAAGGGATTGCCGGTACCGGCGGTAAAAATGACCACGCGATTATTGCGCAGCAGGCTGATGGCTTCGGCCCAGCTGTAGTTGTCGCAGACGCCGTTCAGCGGAATCGCCGACATCAGACGGGCATTGACATAGGCGCGATGCAAGGCGTCGCGCATCGCCAGACCGTTCATGACGGTCGCCAACATACCCATATGATCGCCCACCACACGGTTCATGCCGGCCTTCGCCAGCCCCACACCGCGGAACAAGTTGCCGCCGCCGATGACCACGCCCACCTGGATACCCAGCTCCACCAGTTCTTTGACTTCCTGGGCCATGCGATCCAGCACGCGGGCGTCGATACCGAAACCTTCGGCGCCCTGCAGGGCTTCACCGCTCAATTTGAGCAGAATACGCTGGTAAATGGGTTTTGCGTTGGTTGCCATTTGATCTGTTCCTTGAGAGCGATTTCATGGGATGAAATTGACCTGGTGCCGCGCCCGGCTGATGAGTGCGGCACACGTCGTCTGACATTATTCCGGCTCATTAAAACGGAACCGCCTGCAGGCGGTTCCGAACAACTTAATTAAAACTGCTTACCCATCGCGGCCACTTCGGCGGCGAAATCGACTTCGGCTTTCTCAATGCCTTCGCCCACTTCAAAACGGATGAAGTTGTTGACTTTGGCACCGTGTTCACTCAACAGCTGGCCGACGGTCTTGCTCGGATCCATCACGAAGTGCTGGCCGGTCAAAGAAATCTCGCCGGTGAACTTGCGCATACGGCCTTCAACCATTTTCTCGGCGATTTCACGCGGTTTGCCGGACTGCATGGCGATGTCCAGCTGGATTTGATGCTCACGGGTCACGACGTCGGCCGGCACATCATCCGCGTTGACATATTCCGGTTTGCTGGCGGCGATGTGCATCGCGACGTGCTTCACCAGTTCCTCGTCCGCGCCGGCGGCGGAAACCATGACGCCGATGCGCGCGCCGTGCAGGTAAGAGCCGAGCACGTCGCCTTCAAGAACGCCCAGACGGCGGATATTGATGTTTTCACCAATTTTTGCCACCAGCGCGGTGCGCTTTTCTTCAAATTTGGCCTTCAGGGCCTCAACATCAGCGATGCGTTCGTTCAGCGCCGCGGTGATGACCTCGTCGCCAAAGGCTTTGAAGCCGCCGTCTTTGGCAACGAAATCGGTTTCACAGCTCAGCTCGATGATGACGCCGTATTTGCCGTCCTGCGCGATTTTGGTCAGGATGACGCCTTCAGCCGCGACGCGGCCCGCTTTCTTGGCGGCTTTCGCCTGGCCGGACTTACGCATGTTGTCGATAGCCAGTTCGATATCGCCCTGCGCTTCAACCAGGGCTTTCTTGCATTCCATCATGCCTGCGCCGGTACGTTCACGCAGTTCTTTAACCAGGGCGGCGGTAATATCAGCCATTATCTGTTCCTCGTTATTCCGTGTTGGAGATAGGTAAAAAAGAGGGCCTGAAGACAGGCCCTCTAACCAACATATTTAAAACTTGGTTAATAAGGGCTCCTGAGAGCATGCCTTATTATTCAGCTTCCACAAAGCTTTCTTCAGCCTGTTCCGCCAGATCCTGAGAACGGCCTTCGCGCACGGTAGTCGCAACGGCGGTCAGGTACAGGTTGATTGCGCGAATGGCGTCGTCATTACCCGGGATAATGAAGTCCACGCCGTCCGGATCGGAGTTGGTGTCAACGATAGCGAAAACCGGAATGCCCAGATTGTTGGCTTCTTTGATAGCGATGTGTTCGTGTTCAGCATCGATAACAAACAGCGCGTCCGGCAGACCGCCCATATCCTTGATACCGCCCAGGCTGTTTTCCAGCTTGTCCAGTTCACGAGTGCGCATCAGCGCCTCTTTCTTGGTCAGCTTCTCGAAAGTACCGTCCTGAGACTGGGTTTCCAGGTCTTTTAAACGCTTGATGGACTGACGAACCGTTTTCCAGTTGGTCAACATCCCACCTAACCAGCGATGGTTGACGAAGAATTGATCGCAGCTGTTGGCCGCTTCTTTTACCGCTTCGCTTGCGGCGCGCTTGGTGCCGACAAACAGGATTTTACCTTTGCGCGAGGCGATTTTGTTCAGCTCGGCCAGGGCCTCGTTGAACATCGGTACGGTTTGTTCCAGGTTGATGATGTGAACTTTGTTACGGGCGGCGAAGATGAAAGGCTTCATTTTCGGGTTCCAGTAACGGGTTTGGTGACCGAAATGGACACCGGCCTGGAGCATGTCACGCATGGAAACAGTTGCCATGATAAACCTCTAAGTAAGTTTGGGGTTATGCCTCCACGTATCCCATACGGCCGACCCCGGCCTTGCGGTCAGAGCACCCCGGCGCATGTGCCGGTACGTGTGTGTAATAACACAATTGAGTTTCGTTGCGACGAACGTCGCGCGGCTTAAAAAAACCTGGCGCCTATCGTCGGCGCGCTTTATACCATAAACCACGCCAGGACTCCACCAAATGTTTTCTCGCGCGGCGGGAAAAATGATAATTTGGCAGTGCCGAGCCGTACTGATACCATTAATGCCACTCACTAATTTATCCTATATTATTGTCGACCTTGGCGCCGACTGTGGATCTCTACATGGCCATTCCTATTAAAACATCAGACGATATCGCTAAGATGCGCGTTGCCGGCCGGCTGGCCGCCGAGGTGCTGGAAATGATTGAACCTTATATTAAACCCGGCGTAAGCACCGGCGAACTGGATCGTTTGTGCCACCAGCACATTACCGAAAAGCAGCATGCCGTTTCCGCGTCGCTCGGCTACCATGGTTTTCCGAAATCGGTCTGCATTTCGGTGAATGAAATGGTGTGCCACGGTATTCCGAGCGATGAGAAAAAGCTTAAAGATGGCGACATTCTGAATATTGACGTCACGGTCATCAAAGACGGTTTTCACGGCGATACCTCGAAGATGTTTATCGTCGGCAAACCGACCATTCTCGGCGAACGGCTGTGCCGGGTGACGAAAGAGAGCCTTTATCTGGCTATCCGCATGGTCCGGCCGGGCATCCGCCTGCGCACCCTCGGCAAGGCGATTCAACAGTTCGTCGAAGCGGAAAGCTTCTCGGTGGTACGCGAGTATTGCGGCCACGGCATCGGCGAAGGCTTTCATGAGGAGCCGCAGGTGCTACATTATGACGCCGACGACGACGGCGTGGTGTTGCAGCCGGGCATGGCGTTCACCATTGAGCCCATGGTCAACGCCGGCGACTACCGCATCCGCACCATGAAAGACGGTTGGACGGTGAAAACCAAGGATCGCAGTCTGTCGGCGCAGTACGAGCATACGATCGTGGTGACCGAGGACGGCAGCGAAATCATGACGCTGCGTATCGATGACTCGTTGCCGACGGTGATCCACCACCCGGCCTGATACCGCTTGCAGCCCCCGACCCCATGCCGGACGGCGGCAAGCGTTAATTCCGCTCCAACCCCGGTAAGACCGCTTTCGCCCCGGGGCTGGCGCACTATGCAGGGCGACCCGATGCCGGACCAGATCCTTCAATATATCAACCCGCCGGCGCCGCGCCGGCCGCCGGTTAAACCTTCCTCTCCCCTCACCTGGCCGGATGACGCCCTCAACCGCCCTTTTTTAAAAGAACGGCTGGACGAATTCCACCGCTGGCTGGCCGACGCCTTCGATGCGGGCGAGACGGCGGAAACGCTGGTGGATGCCCGCCCGCTGTATATCGATCAGCTGTTACGGCAGTTGTGGTATTATCACGGGTTTGCCCATGCGTCCCATACCACGCTGGTGGCGGTGGGGGGATACGGCCGCTGCGAACTGCATCCGCTGTCCGATATCGATGTGCTGGTATTGAGCCAGGCGCCGCTGACGCCGCCGTTGCAACAGCATATTAGCGAACTGCTGACGCTGTTGTGGGATTTGAAGCTGGAGGTTGGCCACAGCATACGCAGTATTGCCGAGTGCCTGGAAGAGGGCCGCGCCGATCTCACCGTTGCGACCAACCTGATTGAGTCGCGCTTGATTTGTGGCGATTTGGCACTGTTTCTTACCCTGCAAAAGCAGTTGTTCAGCGATGACTTTTGGCCTTCGAGGGCGTTTTTCCCCGCTAAATTGGCGGAGCAGCAGGAGCGTCATTTGCGCTATCACGGCCAGCTACAGTCTGGAGCCGGACATTAAAAGCAGTCCCGGCGGCCTGCGGGATATCCATACGCTGCTCTGGATCGCGCACCGCCATTTCGGCGCCACCTCGATGGATGAAATGGTGGGCTTCGGCTTTATTACCCGCGCCGAGCGGGATGAACTCAACGAATGCCAAAGCTTTCTTTGGCGCATCCGTTTCGCCCTGCATCTGGTGCTGAACCGCTACGATAACCGCCTGCTGTTCGACCGCCAGCAGAGCGTGGCGCAACTGCGGCGCTACCAGGGAGAAGGCAACCTGCCGGTTGAGCGGATGATGAAAGATTTCTTTCGCGTCACCCGCCGCGTCAGCGAGCTGAATCAAATGCTGCTGCAGTTGTTTGATGAAGCTATCCTGACGCTGGCGCCCGATGAAAAGCCGCAGCCGCTGGACGACGAGTTTCAACTGCGCGGCAATCTCATTGATTTACGCGACGAGACGCTGTTCAGCCGACAGCCGCAGGCCATTTTGCGCCTGTTCTGGCAGATGGTGTGTAATCAACATATCGAGGGGATCTATTCGGCCACCCTGCGCCAGCTGCGCTATACCCGCCGTCACCTGAAGGAGCCGCTGTGCACGATCCCGGAGGCGCGCGCGCTGTTCATGCAAATTTTGCATCAATCGGGCGCGGTGAAACACGCCCTGCTGCCAATGCATCGGCACAGCGTGCTGTGGGCCTATATGCCGCAGTGGAGCAATATCGTCGGTCAGATGCAATTTGACCTGTTCCATGCCTATACCGTCGATGAACATACCATTCGGGTATTGCTGAAGCTGGAAAGCTTCGCCGACGAAAGCCAGCGGCCATACCATCCGCTGTGCGTGGAGCTGTTTCCGCGCCTGGGCCAGCGGCACTTATTGCTGGTGGCGGCGCTATTTCACGACATCGCCAAAGGGCGCGGCGGCGATCATTCCCAGCTCGGCGCCCGCGACGTGCTGGAATTCGCGGCGCTGCACGATTTGCCCGCCGAGGATGCCCAACTGGTGGCCTGGCTGGTGGAAAGCCATCTCGTCATGTCGGTCACCGCCCAGCGGCGGGATATTCAGGACCCGGACGTGTTGGTGCAGTTCGCCGGCGAAATGCAAAGCGAGAGCCGCCTGCACTATCTGCTGTGCCTGACGGTGGCGGATATTTGCGCCACCAACGAAACGCTGTGGAACAGTTGGAAACAAAGCCTGCTGCGCGAGCTGTTTTTCGCCACCGAAAAACAATTGCGTCGCGGTATGCATGTCACGCCGGATGTCCGGGTGCGGGTGCGGGTGCGGCACAACCGTCGAAAGGCGCTGGCGCTACTGCGCATGGAGGGGATCGACGAACACCGCCTGCAAGAAATCTGGAGCCGATGCCGCGCCGACTATTTCCTGCGCCATACCCCCAATCAGCTGGCCTGGCATGCGCGCCATATGGTGCTGCACAGCCGCGACGAACCACTGGTGCTGATTAGCCCGCAGGCCACCCGCGGCGGCACCGAGATTTTCATTCGCAATCAGGACCGCCCCTATTTGTTCGCCGCGGTGACGGGTGAGCTGGATCGCCGTAATCTAAGCGTGCACGACGCGCAGATTTTCACTAACCGGAACGGCATGGCGATGGATACCTTCGTGGTGCTCGAGCCGGATGGCAGCCCGCTGTCGCCGGACCGCCATCCCGTCATCCACCAGGCGCTGTTGCAAATCCTGCAGCCCGGGGATTACCACCATCCGCGGGTGCGCCGTCCTTCTCCCAAGTTACGCCATTTCAATGTGGACACCTCGGTGGTGTTTCTGCCTTCACCGACCGAACGGCGCAGCTATCTGGAGCTGACGGTGCTCGACCAGCCGGGATTACTGGCTCGCGTCAGCGAGGTCTTTGTCGATTTGGGCATTTCGCTGCACGGCGCACGTATTTCCACCATCGGCGAGCGGGTGGAGGATTTATTCATTCTGGCGGGCGGCGACCGCCGCGCCCTCAGCCCGGCAATGCAGGCGGAATTGCGGCGGCGCTTGACAGAGGCGCTCAATCCAAACGATAAAATGTGATACAAGTAACGCTATGAATTCCCATTAAGCCGACAGACAGGACACGACAGGATGCAGTCATTACAGCAGATTATTGAAACCGTCTTTGAACAACGCGCCGCGATCACGCCGGCTAACGTCGATGGCGCCACCCGCGACGCAATTAATCAGGTTATCGTTTCCCTCGACAGCGGCGCGCTGCGCGTAGCGGAAAAAATCAATGGCGAGTGGGTGACCCATCAATGGCTGAAAAAAGCGGTACTGCTTTCGTTTCGCATCGCCGATAATCAGCTGATCGAGGGCGGCGAAACGCGCTTCTTCGATAAAGTGCCGATGAAGTTCGCCGGCTGGGACAGCGAACGCTTCCAGCGCGAAGGATTCCGCGTGGTGCCGCCGGCCAGCGTGCGCCAGGGCGCCTATATCGCCCGCAATACGGTACTGATGCCCTCTTATGTCAATATCGGCGCCTATGTGGATGAAGGCACAATGGTGGACACATGGGCCACCGTCGGCTCCTGCGCGCAAATCGGCAAGAACGTCCATCTGTCCGGCGGCGTCGGTATCGGCGGCGTGCTGGAACCGCTGCAGGCCAATCCGACCATCATCGAGGACAACTGTTTTATCGGCGCCCGCTCTGAAGTCGTCGAAGGAGTAATCGTCGAGGAGGGCTCGGTTATTTCCATGGGCGTGTTTATCGGCCAGAGCACCAAAATCTTCGATCGTAAAACCTGCGAAGTGCATTACGGCCGCGTACCGGCAGGCTCGGTGGTGGTGTCCGGCAATTTACCTTCCAAAGACGGACGCTACAGCCTCTATTGCGCGGTGATTGTGAAAAAAGTCGACGCCAAAACCCGCGGCAAGGTGGGTATCAATGAGTTATTACGCACCATCGACTAATATTATCCACGGCGGCAGCGTTCGCGCTCGGTTAGTACGGCGGCAAATCCGGCCGTAAGTCACAGCTTATGACGCCGCCAGGCATCATAATTTTACCTATACCGCACATCACAAGGGGACGACCATGTACGATAATCTGAAAAGCCTTGGCGTTAATCATCCGGACGATATCGACCGCTACAGCCTACGCCAGGAGGCCAATAACGATATCCTCAAGATTTATTTTCGCCGTGACAAAGGCGAGTTTTTCGCCAAAAGCGTAAAATTCAAATACCCCCGTCAACGTAAGACCGTGGTGTCGGATAATGCGGCGGAAGGCTATCGGGAAATCAACGAAATCAGCCCCAATCTGCGCTATGTGATCGATGAGCTGGATCAAATCTGCCTGCGCGATCAGACCAAGGTGGATTTAAAACACAAAATTTTGGATAACTTACGCCACGCTGGAAAGCGTGGTATCCAATAAAATCGCCGAGATCGAAGCGGATCTGGAAAAACTGACCCGGCAGAAATAACCCCGCGACAGCCTGCGCGCGCGCAAAGACCGAAGACGGTCATGCCTGAGCCCGGCCTCCGTCCCGCCCGACGGCATTCCGCGCCGGGCAGGATGGGCTCGCCGCGTCTCGCCCTGCCGGACTGTATCCGGCCGCTAGCGCGCGGCGGCAAGCCTAGTAGGCCGTGCGCTGCGCCTATAACAGGGCGCCCCACTGCGCCGCCCAGGGGCAGGCCAGCGTTTCCGGCTCGGGATGCTCCTCGGCATCGATTTCCAGCGGATCACCGACCCGCGTGGCCCCCTGCTCCTGCAATAGCGCGTCGAAAGCGTGTCCCGCGCCGCAAAAGGTATCATAACTGCTGTCGCCCAGCACGATAACGCCATAGCGTAGCGCCGGCTGATGCCCCAGCTTATCTTTCACCTGCTGGAACAGCGGCACGATATTATCCGGCAACCCCCCTTGTCCGGTGGTGGAGGTAATGATGAGGATTACCCGTTCAGCATACGCCTGCCATTGCTCTAAGCCACCGTCCTCGAACAGGGTTACCTGGTGCCCCTGCTCTGTTAGCACCAACTCCACTTCTTCAGCGGTTAACCGTGCGTTACCGTATACCGTACCGACAAAAATACCTATTTGCGCCATGGCGCTCGACTCCCCTGACCTACTGCGCTTGATGAAAGGCCTTATCCTGACCCAAAGGCCCGGCAAACTCAACCCTTTCATATGCAGGGAGAAGGCCGCGCCAGCCGAATTGGCGCGTCAGCTGTTGCCAGCTGTCGTCCCAACGGGCGTCAATGACTAGCGGTACGCCGGTGACCGGATGCGACAGCGCCAATCGGCAAGCGTGCAGCATCAGACGGCGACAGCCGAAGGCGGCGGCAAAGTCGCGGTTGTGGCGCAGATCACCATGGGTGGTATCGCCTATAATCGGATGGCGCAAATGCGCCATATGGCGGCGCAGCTGATGTTTGCGGCCGGTAAGGGGAGAGAGGGCCATCAGGCTGTAGCGGCTGCTGGGATAACTGCCAACGGCAACCGGCATCTCCACTCGCGCCAAAGCGTGATAATGGCTCTGCGCCGGCTGCGGCGCTTTCTCGGGATGGGCGAATTTGTCGGCGATTTTATCCAGTTCCGGCGTCAACGCATAGTCGATAAACCCTTCGCCTTCCAGATAGCCGCGGGTGACCGCCAGATAGTGCTTTTTCACCTCATGGCGCTCGAATTGCTGTGCCAGCCTGTGGGCCACGTCGCTTGACAGCGCCAGCAATAGGACGCCGGAGGTCGGGCGATCCAGCCGGTGCACCGTGAACACATGTTGCCCCAGCATGTCGCGCACCGTTTGCATGACCACCACTTTTTCCTTGCGATCCAGCCAACTGTGGTGCACCAGCCAGCCGGCCGGTTTATTGACCGCCACCAGGTATTGATCCTGGTAACATAGTTCAATCATGCGCTTCACCGCCAAGCAGGCTATCCAACTGGCGTAATTGCTGCAATAACGCCTGCGCCTCGGGCAGCGCCTCTTCAAAATACGGCGTCAGGGCGAAGCGTTGCGGTAATGGCGCGTCGCGATCCAGGAGCGCATGCATACGCGGCAGCAAAATCCACTGCAGCCGCTGCTGCGCTTCCATCGTGTCAATGCAGAACGGCTCTACGCTGTCGAAGGCCGCGCGCGCCGGCGGCTGCGGCTGCCAAATCTCGGCGTCTCGCATCGCCTGCTCGATATCGAACAGCCGCTGACGAACCTGTTGATGTAACGTCATCTGATCCTCCCGCGCCGCAGGACCCGTCGGCGCCGTCCATGCAAAACCGCAAAGAATATCATCAGAGCGGGGCCAGTGCTAATTATGGGCGTAAAACGGACAATAGAGGAAATGCCGTCTGCGTTGCGCAAACGATTTTATTGTCAAGAGTGATGATTTCTGTGCGATAGAAAACGGACACCCTCATCCCGCAGCGCTAGGCCTCTTTCGTGCAGGGATAACGGTACGGCGGCGGTTGAGATTGGTCCTTTTTCCCGCCAGAGCAGTCCTGCGTCAAAGAAAAGGGGGTACTGTTTACACAGTACCCCCGGTTCGTTTTATAGCAATCCCGCTACATTTATGCTCCCTGCCTACCTCCATGACGCTTGTTATACTAGATAACATTGCAACAATCCGTGTCGGCAATACCCGTCCCTGCGCAACGCCTACGTTATCAAACGTATGTCCTTCAGCAATCCTTGCCTCGCCGGTGTTCCATTACCGGCTCACATTCTCCATCCTGGAGGTGTCCTGGGTATCATCCTGAAACTTGCGGGCTTCTTCCTGAGGCTGAGGCCGGTCCTATGCTAACCCTCCTCGCGCTGTCCTTGCGGCGCAATCCTGGTCAGTGGGCTGTCCTTGCTTTACTAATTTAGTTGTTAATATCGCTTAATCTTTCGTTCCAAACAAGAGTAGTAATATATATTTATATAGCGACAGAAAAAGGGAAATGCTAATAAGTCGTTATATTACGTTGATCTTACTGGATTAATTAAATTTTTAGCTAAATTTAATCTTTTTAAACACAGTTATTTCCTACAGTTATTGTAGTATATATCTTACAATAGTTTGCATAAAAAGGTGCGGAATTTACGCCGACAGCATCGGCCTCAGGCGGGTGAGGAAGCCGGCCAGATCGGCCGCTAGCACCTCGCGCCCTTTGCCGCCCACCTGCTCACGCAGTACCTGGCCGGTCAGGTTGCATAATGAAATTATAGTCAGTTCGGACGCGGTCGTGCCAATAAATAGCGTCGGTGTCTGGCGCAGCCGCTGTTGCATCAGCAAATGCCCTATCAGGTTTTCCTGCACGCGCACGAAATCGGACTCGCTCCAAACCTGTACCAGTTCGAGGGGTTCTCCCTCAAAGGCGGCCGGCATATCACCGGCGTACTGGCTGCAGTAATAGGCCTGCGCCGACGGCTGTAGCCACAAGGCAAGCGCCCGCTCGACGCCCGGCAGCGTCTGATCCGGCGCTGCCGGGCAGGGCTGACAGTAAACCGCGTCGCCGTCGCCACCGGCGACGCAGGGCGACGGTATGTCGGACACCCCGTGGCTGACGGGTAAACCGCCGGTCGTTTGTCGCCAGTCATCTACATAGCGCGCGGTAAAATCCGCCAGCGCAGCGGCCGGGTCCCTATTCTCTCTTATTTTACTGCTCCGTGCGGTACACTACGCCTAGTGTATCAGTAAGGCCCCAAGGTAAACACCATGACGCATTATGACCAACAGCATGCTTTGCAATCGCTGACACTGGTGAAACCCACTCCGTACCGCGAGCGCTATGATCCCTCGCTGCTCCAGGCGGTATCCCGTGCCCTCAACCGCGATCCGTTGGGGCTGCAGGCGGCGGCGCTCCCCTTTCATGGCGCCGATATCTGGACCCTGTACGAGCTCTCCTGGCTCAACGAGGCGGGCTTGCCGCAGGTGGCGATTGGCGAAATCGCCCTTAACGCCACCAGCGTAAATCTTATCGAATCCAAAAGTTTTAAACTGTACCTGAATAGTTTCAACCAGACCCACTTTCCCTCCCGCGAAGCGGTGCGCGACCGTCTCGTCGAAGATCTCTCCCGCTGCGCCGACGGCGAGGTGGCGGTCACGCTGTGCGCGCTCGACGAGTTTACCGGCAGCCCGGTGCTGGGTTTTGACGGCGAATGCATCGACGATCAACCTATCCGCATCGACGACTATACCTTTAGCAACCGCTGGCTTGAGGGCGCCGCCGGCGGACCCTCGGTGAGCGAAACGCTGGTTAGCCATCTGCTGAAGTCCAATTGTCTTATCACCCATCAGCCAGACTGGGGATCGGTACAAATCCGCTACCGGGGGGCGCGCATCGACCGCGAGGCGCTGTTGCGCTATCTCGTGTCTTTCCGTCAGCATAACGAGTTCCATGAGCAGTGCGTGGAGCGTATCTTCTGCGATCTGATGCAATTTTGCCGCCCGGATACCCTGTCGGTGTATGCGCGCTATACCCGCCGCGGTGGATTGGATATCAACCCCTGGCGCAGTAATACGCACTTTTCGCCGGCAACCGGACGGCTTGCACGGCAATAATGCATTGCGGCGCGCAAAAATTGCCCCGCTCCGCGTGGCGAGGGTGGTAAAACCTCCCCACCGGCCTTACTGTTAGCGAGGACGGGCCTTCAGGTCATTGGGCAAGCGTTACGCGCCTCCGTTCCCCAGTGCTAGGCCAAAATGGGATTCTCATTTTGTTGTATGTACCGGCATGACAAGGAGCTATTTTGATTACGTATATCAGCCCGCTAGGCTCCATGGATTTATTGTCACAACTCGAAGTGGATATGCTCAAACGTACCGCCAGCAGCGATCTCTACCGGCTATTTCACAACTGTTCGCTGGCGATGCTCAATTCCGGGATCCAGACCGACAGCAGTAAAGAGCTGCTTGAGCGCTTTCAGGATTTTGATATTAACGTTCTGCGCCGCGAGCGCGGCGTGAAGTTGGAACTGGTGAACCCTCCGGAAGAAGCGTTTGTCGATGGCCGCATTATTCGCTCGCTGCAGGCCAACCTGTTTGCCGTATTGCGCGATATCCTGTTCGTTAACGGCCAAATCGCCAGCGCCGGGCGGCATCAACATCTCAATCTGGCCAACGCCTCCCACATCACCAATCTGGTGTTTTCCATCCTGCGCAACGCCCGGGCTCTATACGTGGGCGAGGCGCCGAATATGATTGTCTACTGGGGCGGGCATTCCATTAACGAAAACGAATATCGCTATGCGCGCGCCGTCGGCAATCAGCTTGGCCTGCGCGAGCTCAACATTTGCACCGGTTGCGGGCCGGGCGCGATGGAAGCCCCCATAAAGGGCGCTGCGGTTGGCCATGCCCAACAGCGTTATAACGAGGGACGGTTTATCGGGATGACCGAACCCTCCATTATCGCCGCCGAACCGCCCAACGGCCTGGTGAACGAGCTGGTGATCATGCCGGATATCGAAAAACGCCTCGAGACTTTTGTGCGCCTTGGCCACGGTATCATCATTTTCCCTGGCGGCGTCGGCACCGCGGAAGAGTTCCTGTATTTACTGGGCATCATGATGGATCCGGAAAACGCCGATCAGATGCTGCCGCTGGTGCTTACCGGACCGGAGGAGAGCGCCGACTATTTCCGCGTGCTGGACGAATTTATCGTCAGTACGCTCGGCCCCCAGGCCCGCCGCTATTATTCCATTATCATCGATGATGCCGCGGAAGTGGCCCGCCGGATGAAAAAGGCCATGCCGGAGGTCCAGGAAAACCGCCGCCGCAGCGGCGATGCTTACGGCTTCAACTGGTCATTGCGCATCGCCCATGATTTGCAGCATCCCTTCGAGTCCAGCCATGAAAATATGGCCAACCTCAATCTGCACCGCGAACAGCCGGCCGAACGCCTGGCGGCCGCGCTGCGCCGTGCCTTCTCCGGCATTGTCGCGGGCAACGTAAAGGAGTATGGCATTCACGCTATCGAGCAGTATGGACCTTATCAACTGCATGGCGATGCGGAAATCATGCGGCATATGGATACGCTGCTGCAGGGTTCCGTTGCCCAGCACCGGATGAAGCTGCCCGGCAGCGCCTACCTGCCCTGCTACGAAATCCGGATTTAACGCTTACCGGCGCCGGCGGGAAGCCGGCGCCAGTGCTTTCACCGCGTGCGGGGCCGCCAGTCCTAATGGATAATCAGGATGGCACTCCATGTCGGTACATTTGTTGATAGTTGACGCGCTGAATCTTATCCGCCACATTCATGCGGTGCAGGGCGCTTCCTGCCTGGCCGCCTGCGGGCACGCCCTGCGCCAGCTTATTCTGCACTGCCGCCCCAGCCATGCGGTGGCGGTGTTTGACGACGACGAGCGCCACGAAAGCTGGCGCCACCAGCAATTGCCGCAATATAAAAGCGGGCGCGCGCCGATGCCGGAAGATCTGCAGGTGCTGATGCAGGCCATTCGCGCCGAATTCAACCGCGAGTCCGTCGCCTGTTGGCACGCCAGCGGCTATGAGGCGGGGACGATATTGCCGCGACGCTGGCATTCAAGGTGGCGGCAGGTGGGCATCAGGTGACACTGGTATCCACCGATAAGGGCTATTGCCAGCTGCTTTCGCCGTCGATACAAATTCGGGACTACTTTCAAAAGCGCTGGCTGGATATACCCTTCGTGGCGCGTCATTTTGGCGTAGAGCCGCCGCAGTTGACCGATTTTTGGGGGTTAGCGGGAGTCAGCAGCAGCAAAATCCCGGGCGTTGCCGGTATCGGCCCCAAAAGCGCCGCGCAGCTGATAACCGAGGCAGGCACGCTGGACGCCCTCTACCAGCGGCTTGAGCGATTGCCGGAAAAATGGCGGCACAAGCTGGAACGTGACCGTGATCTGGCGTTTCTCTGCCGTCGGGTGGCTACGCTGGACACCGCCGTGACGCTGCAGGGAAATTTACAGCAGTTGCGGTTACGTTAGCCGCCGCTTGAAAATAGCCGGTGGGCGACATTAGCCGCCGTTTGAGAATAGCAGCAGCGTCCCCGCCAGCGCGAGCCAGGGACCAAACGCCAGCGCCACCGCCGCACGCATAAAATACACATTAGCCCTGCCGTTGCCGCCAGCAGCAGCAGCAGCAACGCACGCCAACCCAACCAGGCGCCTAGCGCCGCCAGCAGTTTAAAATCCCCCGCCCCAAGCCCGTGGTGGCGGCATACCAGCCGGTAACAACCGTTGACGCACCATAGCATCAGATAACCGGTCACAGCGCCACACACCGCATCCGGCAGGGGCACAAAGGTGGCGCCGAGGTTAAACAGCAGCCCTAACCACAGCAGCGACTGAGTGACAACGTCAGGCAACCGCAGGGTGGTGGCGTCCACCACCGCCAGCAGCAGCGCACTCGACAATAGCACCGCCCCCGCCAGCGCGGAATGCAGCACCAGCCCCGCCGTCAAACCGAGCAACAGCAGTAGCAGTTGCCAAAGCGGTGGCGTACAAACGACCGATAGGGCTCTTTCTACCGGCGTTCCCTCCGCGGGTCCGGCGACCCCTAACGTTCCCCAGCCCCGCCATGCGTCGCGCCATCCCGCCCCTAAGGTGCAGATTCCGACGTATCCGATCATCTGTTCCGGCGACATCCGATCAGTTATTCCGATATTTTCCGATCACCCATTCCAGTGATATTCGATCACGTGTTCGCTCATCTTCTGACTCGGTTTTAGTCTATTTTTCCTG